>JAYUBJ010000543.1:0-12637 GCA_043740915.1 Verrucomicrobiota bacterium | reverse complement strand
GGTAGAGCCGCACGCTTTCTCCGAAGCGTCCACCCATCAACACGCACACCGGCAGTCCAGTCGCCTGGCCGAGAATGTCCCAGCAGGCGATGTCGATTCCCGACTTCACATACGGGTGGCCCTTCAGCGCGGCGTCCATGCGGTGGTTCAGTTTAGTGAGTTCGCGCGGATCCCATCCCATCAAGTGCGGGCCGAGCTCCCGCAGTCCGGCGCGCACGCCATCCGCATAGGCAGGCAGGTAAAACGGGCCGAGCGGACAAACCTCCCCGTGGCCCACGAGACCGGCATCGGTTTCAACACGCACAATCGTGCTGTCAAAGACCGAGATGGACTTGCCGCCGCTCCATTTGTAGGAGCCTTCGTGCAGCGGCAGCTCGACACGATAGGCGACGATGCGGGTGATTTTCATTGAGATTGAATTCGAAAGTCGTCGTTCAGCGTTTCGGAATTTCGTTCAGTGTGTAGTAGGCGCGGGTGTGAAGCAAGTGCTCGCCGTCGCGCGATTTGAGTGCGGGCAAGTGAAACTCATGTACATGGCCTTGCACTAATCCCCGGATGTGCAAGCGCACGCTCATGCCGTCGGGCGCGACTTCGGCGGTGGTGACGGTCGGGTGCGTCTGATCCACTTCGGGACTGCCGTAGTCTTGCTGATAGATGTGGGTGTAAGTCTGGAGGTCAAAGGTCTCCGGACGCGCGGCGAGCGCGGGGTTCACCGGGCGCGTGAATCGGACGAGGAAGCCGTCGGGGCGCGCACTGATTTCGAGAATCTCGAACGGTACGCGGCCGGTCCAGTCGAGCCGTTGCAGCACGTTGTCCTTCATGCCACGCACGGGCCAGCCGCGATTGCTGCCGCCGGCGAGGAGTTGTCCGCGCGGCGTGAAATGCACGGACAGAATGCCCGTCGCGAGTCCTTCGCGGAAGGGATAACAGGCGCCCTGCCAGACGCCGTTCACCAGTTCGGTCGTCGCTCGCATGACGATGCTTAACGTGTAATCGCCGAGGAACATCTGCCCGTCGAACGGCCCAAACTTTCCTGCCGCGCGGCACACTTCGAAGGCCGAAATCGAGCGGCCCATTTTCTTGTAGGGGAACACGACGGCATAAGGCACGAGTTCCTTGACGCGCTTCCGTTCGGTCTCCATGCGCGACGGCGTGTTCGGCACCACGGGCGTGGGGCCCATGTTCGGCGCGAGCGGATACCAGTTGAAGCTCGCGGGATGGCCCATGAAGCTGCCGGACTTGAGATGCTTCAGCGAACAGGAGCCGTTCCACGGTCCCTGGCTCTCAGCGTAAAACATCGCGCCGTGCTCGTTCGTGCCCACGCCGAGCGGGCTGCGGATGCCGCTGCACATCGGGATGGTTTTTCCATCGGGCGTAATCTTCAGCGCCCAGCCGCGGAACTTCTCTTTCGACGTGTAGGACTCCGAAAGGCAAAGCGTGATCCAGAGATTTCCTTCCGTGTCGAACTTCGAGCCCATGGCGAACTCGTGGTAGTTGTTGAAGCCCCATTTGTCGCTCAACGTGTCGAAGCGGTCGGCGCGCCCGTCGCCGTTCGTGTCGGTGAGGCGCGTGACCTCGGTTTGCTGCGTGACGAAAAATGCGCCGTCGCGATAGGCCAGGCCGAGCACCTCATCCAGTCCGCTGGCGAAGGTCTCGACGCGCGGGCGCGGATGCTCATCGAACGCGCCGGTGACGAGCAGGATTTCACCGCGCCGCGTGCCGATGGCGAGCCGGCCATCGGGCAGGGTGACAAAACTTCCGGCCTCCAGATACACGCCCTCGGGCAGAGGCAAGTTGACGATGCGGTAGTAGGCAGCCTCCCGCTCGGCCGTGCCCCAAGTGTCGCCCAGATCCTCGGCCGTCGCGGTGGCGAGGCTCAGAAATAGTAGAATGAAGCGTCTCATGGTTTGCCGGTGAGGTGATACTCAATCGTGATGGGCGCGGCAGCCGTTACGGGCAGGAGCAGTTCGCGCCCGCCGTCGGTCTCGCGGATCACGCCCGTCGTGGGTAATCGTAGCCGCAGCGTCTTGCCGACGGTGTAGTCGCGTGCGTCGCGCTGCTCGATCTGTTTGTCCAGTGCGAGACGCAGGTGCAGGCCGGTTGGCGGCGTGCCACTGGGAAAATTTAGCGTGCGCTCGAAGCGCGGCTTGCTCGTGTTGTCTTGGATGTCGAGGAAGCGATCTTCCACTGAGAGTTTTCCGAACTCGTAGCGGAACGTCGGACGTTGCCACTCGTCGAGGGTGTAGCCTTTGAATTGAAATCCTTCCGCCTGCTTCGCCAGATTCGTCGGCCACGCGGTCGCGGCGGATTCCAACACCGCGAAGGCCGGGCCGGCGGGAAAATTCACCGTGTCTTTGCCGAGCACGTTGACGTTGCCCGCACCCTGACCGCGCCAGACGCCGGAGGCTTCGATGAACCTGCCGCTCCAGATGGACGCGAGCCGCATCTGGCCGGCATCGAACGAGAGGTTGAGGCCCGACGGATAGCCGACGCCGATGCCGCGTTTGCCGATGCCGGGATAACTGCGGCGCAACATCACCGCTTCGTCCTTCACGGCAATGACCAGCGGCTCGAGCACCAGACCGCGTGGTTCGCCGGCCTCCGGGCCTTCCGACAAGTAACGCCACAACGCGTCGCGCTGCTGTCCGGGATTGCCGCCCAGCACTTCGGGGAGCGGCGACTTACCGTCCGGCCAGAAGCCGGGCATGATGGTGAGCGGCGAGAACCGTTGCGGGTTCGCGAGGTAATGGTGGAACCAATTCTCCTCCAGCCGCCCGGTCATGGTGGAGAGGTCAAGCGCGCGAATGGGTGCCGCGCTCCGCTCGCGAAAGGTGTGGCAGGCGACGCAGTTGAAGTTCGCGCTCCCGGCCAGTTCGCGGCCGACTTGCTTCAGCTTGTCGGCTTCGCGCACCCGTTCGAACGCGGCGACGGGCAGACGGTCAAGTTGCTTGAACAACTCCACCAACGATGCGGTGTTCGCTTCGCCAAACTTCGGCATCCGCACGCGCAGGTAGGGCCGCACCGAAGCGCCGTTGACCACCACGTCGCGCAGCCAGTCGCGTTTCAACTTTGCGCCCACGCCGGTCAGCGGCGGCGGCAGACGGCCCTGCTCGCCAAGGTTCTCGTCCGCGCCGGTGAAGAACGCGCTGCGGTTCGCCGCCACGCCGCCGATGTCGCCGCGCTGATGGCACGCGAGGCAGTTGAGTCGCATGAGGATGATTTCAATTTGCTCCGCGGCGGCGATGGGCGTCGTGCTCGCGCCAAGAGCGGCTTGGATGGCGGACCGTTGTTCCGACGAAAACGGATAGCGCGGCCACGGCCCGGTCGTCTCCGCGAGGCAGCCTTGGTCCAGACGCACTTTTTCCAGAGCGGTCAAAGCGGGTTGCGCGCGCAGACCGGAGACTTCATGGCACGCGTTGCACCGATGCTGCGCGAAGAGCGCCTTGCCGCGCCCAGCGAGTTTTGCGTCAGGCGTGAACACTTCCATCGCCGCCGGTTGCTGCCGCAACAAATAGCTCGCGATGTCCAGGGCTTCAAAATGCTCAAGGTGCAGGTCAGGCATCCGTCCGCCGCGCCGCGCCGCAAGCGGGTCTTTGAGAAACGTGGTCAGACTCGCCAGCGAATACTTTTCCTCCAATGGCCCCAACGGCACCGCGCCCGCCACGGTTGTCTCCGGCGAATGACACGCCACGCAACCGACCGAATGATAGAGCGTCTTTCCGCGCCCGATGGCGTCGGCTTTGGGCCGCTCGAACTGGAGCGGTTCTTTCCCGAGTGACGCAAGGTACTGCGCCAGCGCCAGCGCGGCCTGTTGCCGCTCCGTGTCCGGCAGATGCGCGAGCACATCCGGCATCGTCGTGCCCGGCTTGGTGCCGGGCGGGTCCGCGATGAATCGTTGCACGTGGCCGGGATGCATCCGCGCTCCCGCCTCCGACAAATCCGGTCCGCCCTTCGGTGCCAGCCACTCGTGGCCTGACGCATGGCACGCTGCGCAGTTGAGTTCGCTGACGAGAATGTTCCCCGTGAGCCGCGGTGAAATCTTCGCATGCTGTTCCCACCCGCCAACAATGGGCCGGGCGTCGGTGGCGGCGGCGTGCAACTCTTCTTGCAAAGGCATCAGCAACGCACCGAAAGCGAGCCAGTATCGTGTCATGGATTGGGTGGCGTCATCGTGCGGTGGAAAAAAAATCTGAAGAACCGTGATGTTACGGCCCACGGTTTCATTTCTTTAGTCCGCCCTTCGCTGGTATCGGCGCTATGTGCCGCAACGCCGGCTGCGTGGTCGCGGTTTCGATGGATTTGATGGCGGCTTCGACGGCGGAGACGCGCCGTTTGTTGAGTTCGCCTTTCGGAAATTCGCCCCGCTCGCACTGGGCGTTGAGTTCGACGACCAACTCTCTTAGTCCAGGAATCGCGCCGCGCGCCGCCGTGCCGTAGCTCACAATCTCATTCATGATTTCTCCGGTGCGGGTTTCGCTACCGTGGCCGCCCTGCGTTTTCGCGACCAAGACACCGGACTCGATGGCTTCTTTGAAACGATACTTCGCCAGGACTCTGAATCCAGCCAGGCGAATTTCGTTGCCGAACATGGTGTCCGCCGGGCCGGGCGTTTGGATGGCCGTCAAAATATCCGGGGCCAGCGCCGTCACGTCCTCCAACGTCAGGAGGTCGGTGAACGTGTGCGTGAGGGTGGCGCGAGCCATGCCGTCGGGGTTCTGTGTGATGCCGCGAATGGCCGGATAGAGGAGTTCGGGGTCAATGCCTTTGATGGACGTGCGCAACAGTCCCTGGAACAAAGCGGCGGCAAGTTCGCCGTGCGTGAGTTGAATGGGATCTTCCCAGACCACCGGCACCAGCGGCTCCGCCGTCGTCACCACGGCCTTCAACATTCCGGGCACGGCGGGCCTGGCGGTGTCGCCCATGTTCTTGAGGGCGTTCGCGGCCTTCACTCGCAGCCAGCGATCATCATGCGTGAGCAGGCGCACCAGCACCGGCAACGCCTCCGCGCTCTTGATGTAGCCCAGCGTCTCCGCCGCGCCCTGACGTTTCCGCGCGTCCGGCCCTTCTGCCATCACGATCAGCCGTGTGACAAATTCCTTCTTGTTTGGGCGATTCGCCAGTTCATCGGCGGCCCAACTGCTCGCGACCGGCGACCAGTCACCGAGCGCGTTCATCAGTTCGTCCGTGCTCTTCGTCTTGCGATCGAGGTCGAAGCGTCCTGACGCGACGGCTTCGGCAACATCTTTTTTGGTCAGCCAACTTTTCTGATTCGCGTCCCGACCAGTGAGACAGAGCTTTTTCAGCGGCAACGAATACGTGAGCACATACGTCGCCGCCGGACTCAGACCGTAGTAACTGCTCTTGCCGTAGTAGCTGTTGTCGTCCGTACGACCGGGCCCGAATTGCTCGCCGCCGTCGTAGGTGAACGAGCCGTCGCTGCGGCGCACGAGGTCGAGGTGCCACGAGGCTTCCTTGAAAAAGGCCGCGGTCGCTTTCGGTCCGCCGGCGTTGGCGCCGAGCGCGCCCCAGAGATAGCTGAAGCCCTGGCCGGTGTGTCCGTATTCGCGGTTCTGGTAGGAGGCCGTGACCATCTTGGCGAAGAAGCGCGTTTCCCTGGCCTGATCTGCTTGCACGGCGAACAACATCGCGGCCATCGCGTTCTTGCCGTTGTTGTCGTGGTTCGCCCACGGCATGTGTTCGCCGTAGGGAATCGCGCCCTTGTCCACGAAGTAGCCGAAAAACTTCGAGGCCCGCTCGATGGCGGGATCAATTTCCGGATCGTTCACCCCGCACTTCTTGCCCATGACAATGGCGAGGTTGGCCACCAATCCCGCCGCGTTCACCGGGCCATAGGGAGGAATTGATCCGTGCAGATCGCCCTTGGGCGTTAGCGAGGAAATGCCGTGCCCGAACGTGCCATACATGCTCTGCCCTCTCGCGAGCGAGATGGTGTATTCGCGGATCGCCGGCAGCACTTCCTGATCGCCAGTGATCAGAAAATACTCTGTGAGAAAAAGATTCCGGTAGCCCCAGTCCCACGTCACCATGCCGCTCGACAGTCGCAGCTTCAAAGTCGGCGGCGCGGTTTTGTGCGCGTAGGCGCGCACGCGCGGCAGGTAGTCGGGATGGCCCGTCGCCATCAACGCGAGGCAATTGATCGCTCCGAACAGGTCGTCCTTCAGCGGCTCCTTCTCCAAAACTTTGCAGGCGTCGTCGAAGATGAGTTTTGATTTCGGACAATCGTAGGGCGCGGTGCCGCTGTAAGTTCCCATCACGCGCAGCTTGAGTTGCACCTCATTGGTTTTGCCCGCCCGCCAGCAAGTCAGCTTCAGCACGCCGCCGCTGGCCGTCTTCTCCGCATCCTGAATCGCCAGCGCGATGCTCTTGCGCGCGTCGTCGGTGAACAGCTTTCCGCCCGCGCCAACGATCACGTCATCCACGCGCATCACCCCATCCGCCGGCGAGTTTGTCCCGACATGCGTGACCAGAATCTGCCGGCTCGCCGTCGTCGTCCGCCCCTGCTGGCTCTCGAAAAAATTCGCGGCCTTCGTGTAAATCCATCCGCGCAGCCCCGTCGCGCCGAGATTGTAAGTGAGCTTGCGATCCACCGTGCTGTCACGCGTGAGGTCCGGTGGAGTTTTCGGCGGCTCCGCCGCGAACAGCGACGCGCAGAAAAAGAGTGCCGTGCAATAGGTGAGTTGGCGTTTTATCATTGAGTGTTGTTGCGGAGTTTTCACGGTTTTGAACTCTGTTGAATCCAGACGTTCATCGCGCCCTTCTCGCGGTTTTGCCAGGCGAAGTACGGCACGGCCGTCAGGAGGATTGGGGATTGCTTGTCGTCCGTGCCTTGGCCCGCGAGCACAGTCACGCCGCTGAGCAGTCCCGCGCGATGTTCCGCGCGCAGGTCCGAGTCACGAGGCAAGGCCACGCGCGAGAGGTTCGCGCCCGGATGATCGACCGCCTCCAGGCAGTAAACGATCGGGCCGCGCATCAAGGCCACTTTGCCCTGATCATCCTGAACTTTCTCGTGCGCGTAGATGCGTTGCACCGGCATCGGCAGGTCCAATTCTACCGCATCGCCCGCCTTCCATCGGCGCTGCAAATGCACATAGCCGTCGGCACTTGGTTTGGAGTCAGTCGTCTGACGGTTCACCTTTAGTCCGACTGCGGGGAGCTTCGATTCGCCGAAACGGTAGAGGTCGCTGGGAACCGGCTGGCCGAGCGCCCAGCCGGGGATGCGCAGGCACACGGTAAATTTGGACGCCGCATTCGGCGTGACCGTCAGCCGCACGCGGCCGTTCCACGGGTAATCGGTTTGCTGGGACAACTTCACGGTCACGTCGTCGTCCAGCTTGAGCGTGGCCTCCCCGGCGGCGTAAAGATTGACGTAGGCCGTTCGTTTGCCGCGGGCATAGGCCAGGCCGCCGACTTGCGGGATGATGCGCGTGAGATTCGCCGGACAGCAGGCGAGTCCGATCCACGAACTGCGCTGGCTGCCCTTGCTGGCCAGCGGATTTTGATAGCAAAACTTGTCGCCGGAGATCGCAATCCCGGAGAGCACGCCGTTGTAGAGCGCCAGTTCCATCACGTCGGCATACTTGGATTGCCCTTTAAGCAAGTTCATCCGGTGCTGCCAGAGCACATGCGCGATGGCCGCACAGGACTCACAATAAGCCGAGCCGTTGGGCAGCCGGTAAGCATCGCCGAAACCCTCGTCGTCGTACTGGCCCGTGCCGATGGCACCGGTGACATACATTTTGCGACTCACCACGTCGCTCCACAGATCATCGAGGGCGCGCTCGTACCCTGGTGCCTTCATGAAACGAACGATGTCGGTCATCGCAGCGTACATATATCCGGCCCGCACGGCATGGCCGACCGCTTCGTGCTGGTCCACCACGGATTTGTGGTCCTGCATTCGGCCATTGCGAACTCGCAACTGGGCCTGGAACAAATCGCTGCGTTGCTTCGCCGTCAATGGGCCGTCGGGCTTGACCGGCGGGACGGCGGTCTTGGGATCGAACGGTATGCGTTCCGTGCCATGCGCGTAACCACGCTCATCGAGGAAGAACTTCGCCAGCTCCAAATAGCGGCGCTCGCCGGTGGCGCGATACAACCGGATCAAGGCCAGCTCGACCTCCTGATGTCCGTCCACGTCGTAGCGTTTGCCGGGACCGAAAATGCCGTCGATGTGATCGGCGAACCGTTTCGCGGCGTTGAGCACCTTCGGATCGCCGGTCAGTTGCTGATGCGCAACAGCCAACTCGAAGAAGTGGCCGGCGTTGTACATCTGGTGCTCCAGACGCAAGTCCTCCCATCGCTGATCCTGTTTCTGCACGATGAAGTAGGAGATGAGGAATCCATCCTTCTGTTGCGCGGCCAGAATCCGATCCATGATGCCATCGACACGCTCGCGCAACGGTCGGTCGTCGAAGTGTTGCAGTGAATAGACCGCACCCTCCAGGGCCTTGTGCAGATCAGAGTCAAAAGCATGGTGGCCTTTGAGCGGGCCGTCGAATTTGCCGGCGGCCTTGTCGAAGTTGGTGACGTGCCCGTCCTGCTCCAAGGAGTTCAGCGCGTGCGGCACCGTCACCTCGTGCTGCGTTTTCAGGCGCGGCCCCCAGAATCCACCGCGCAACTCCACCTGCGCGTGGCCGACTTCTTCCAGCCCGCGCACCGGCGGCAAATCGGCCGGAGCGGCGAGCAATTGGCCGCCGGTCAGCATCGCCAGGGCGAACGCGAGGCGATGGGCGAAGATGCGGGTGATTTTCATGATGGGTTGAAGGTGTCCATCCCGCTCACTTCGTCACACCCCAAAGTTTGGCCAGCAATTTCTCCATCTCCGGGTCGTGCTGCTTCAACTCCTCGCGCGTGAAGGGAAAGAAATCGTTACGGGAGAAAAAAGCCTCGGTCGATTCGGCGAAGTATTCCATCGGGTTGGTCATCGCGTAGGCCTTCTCCTTCGTGTTCGGGCGTCCGTTGCCGAACCAGCGTTCCACTTTGTCGTAAGACTTGCTCGCCTTCGCACGTTCGTAGGCCGCCTTGATCTCCGCGTTGTCGAAGCCTTGCGCGAGCACGCGATCATGGTAGCCATGCGCCAACTCGTGCAGGGTGAAGTTCGGCATGCGCTTGGTCTCAGCCTCGAAGTTCCGCACGTCGGTGAACTCCACGCCTTTAACCATCGCCGGATCGCGGCCGTTGGCGCGCAACCACTCCGCGCCCGGATTATACTCCGCGCGCGGCGGCAATCCGGAATACTCGGGCGAAAACCACAAAGTCACTTCACGCAACTTCGCCACTGCGGGAGCAGGAACCACACGGACGATCTCTTGCAATTGTACGCGTAATAGATTGAGCGCCTTCGTGGTCGTTGCTTTGTCATCGGCGAGCAGTCGCTCGTTCACCAGCACGCGCCACCCTTCGATGGAGTTCGTTTGGAAGCTGGCTGTGGTTTTGCCGCCGAGCAGCGTCAACATCCCTTTGCCCAGTGCATCGCCGATCAGAAAGTAAGTCTCCCCATTTTTGAACTCGTGGTAGCCCTCCTTCGTCGGCGAATCTTTTTCCGCGCGTACGAAGTCGTGGGTCTCGACGAACTTCACCGTGCCACCAAACTCCGGTCTCGCGGCCACCGCCTTCTGCGCGTGGCGAATGGTGAGAGCGGCGGGTTCCTTGCAGTCGGCACCCCACGGGCCGGTGAATTCACCGATGACCACGGGCAGCTTTGGGACTTTCAAATCGCGGCGCACGTCGTGGACCAGATTCACGAGGTTCGTCTCGTATCCCGGCGCGCCGACTTTCGGGCTGCAAAAATCATTCCAGCCATGCCACCAGACGAAGCCGGCCAGTTCGTAGCCGCCGCCATCGTAGCTGGGAAATTGTTTCTTCAAGTCGCCCAGTACCATGCGCACTGTGGCCAGCATCTGCGTGTAAAATGGTCCCACCGTACCGCCGGAACTCGGCGGACGGAAATCCTTGTAGAGATCGCGACCTCCCCACGCCGTCTTGATGATCAGCACCTGGTTGTCGAAACGGTCGCCGAGCAAATGTCCGAATTGCATCTCCGGGCCGAACCAGATGCGCGAGCCGAAGTCCCACCCATACCCAAACTCCAACACTCCGTGCCGCTGCCCGAATTCACTCACATCATACACCCACACATCGTCGCGCTTCTCGGTCCACTCACCCTTGGCGTCCACCCAATGCTTGAGCAGCGGTGCCTTTGCCGGATCCTTCAGCATGGAGACGAGCGTGCCCGGCTTCTCGCTCCCGTCCTTGTCCTGCGCCGTCACGATACCCTGTCCCTGCATGTTGGACTGCCCGGCGAGGATGAAAACTTTGACCGGCTTGGCTGCGGCACTGGCAAAAAGCCCGGCGGCGAGCCACAGAGAAAAGATCATGGACCACACGAAGATGGGAACCACTTTGCGTAGCCAATTTGGGCTGAAGGGCCGACGGATGATGTTCATGCGTTGAATCTATCATGTAGCCTGACCAGCCGTCTTGGTTTAGACTGCCACTCCGACGTGAAAACGCGCACAACGAAGCATCCGACCACGACCACGCTGGCTGTTCCGGCTCCGGTGGACGCTTCCGTGTTGGAGAAACTGTTCGATCAAGCGCCGGATGTCGCCTTCTTCATCAAGGACGCGGCCGGTCGCTACCTCGCGGTCAACGCCTCGCTGGTCGAGCGGCACGGACTGCGTCACAAATCACAAGTGCTCGGCAAACGGCCCTGCGACATCTGCCCCGGTGACTTCGGACGCATCCCCTCCGCGCAAGACGCCGCCGTCCTGCACACCGGCCGTCCGCTCCTCGACCATCTGGAATTGCACTGGTACACGCCGCACAAGCCCGGTTGGTGTCTCACCACGAAGCTGCCGATGCGCGATGCCAGCGGCGACATCATCGGCCTCATCGGGATCTCTCGCGATGTGCGCGCGCCCATCGAGACACACGACATCCCCGTGGAGTTCGCCGCCGCCCTCGATCACTTTGAGAACAACGTCGCGGCATCCGTCACCCCGTCGGTGCTCGCGCGGCGCGCGCGGCTGGCCCCGCATCGGTTTGCGCGTTTGATGAAGCGATTCTTCGGACTGACGCCCAGCCAGTTCATCGCCAAGACCCGCATCGCCGCCGCATCGCGTCTGCTGCGCGAGACCGATCAATCCGTCGCCAACATCGCACTCGCCTGCGGCTTCTACGACCACAGCGCCTTCACCCGAACCTTCCGCGCGATGACCGGCGTGACGCCGACCCAGTTTCGCGCGGGATAAATTCTTCAGACGCAATTGGAGTCAAATCGGGGTTGCGCTTGATCGACGAACTCCATTCACCGCGTCCTGGCCTCTAAGATGCGAGCGTTGGTGAACTCGGCCGCCTTGACCATCACCGGATCACACCTGTTGTCGCCAGCCATCGATGGAGTTCGTCTGAAAGCCAGCCGGGTTTTGCCGCCGAGCAAACTCAACATCCCTTTGCCAAGGGCATCACCGACCAGAAAATACGTTTCCGCATTGCCGAACTCGTGATGACCGTGGCCGGGGTTCGGCGAATCCTCGGGCTTGCGAACAAAGTCGCGGGTGGCGACGAACAAGACGTTGCCGGCGAATTCTGATCGCGCCGCCGCCGCCGCTTGAGCCTGGCGCAGCTTCGTCCACTCCGGCGGCGCTTCCAGCCACGGACCGGTGAGTTCGCCGATGACCACCGGCAGCTTCGGCACGTTGAATTCCTTCCGCACGTCCCGGATCAGATTCACTAGGTTCGTTTCGTATTGCGCCACGCCGGTCTGCGGCGAAACACCATCGTTCCAGCCTTGATACCAGACGAAGCCCGCCAGATCGTAACCCGTGCCGTTGTAGCCGGGGAAATCTGTTTTCAAGTTCGCGAGAGCCTCTCGCACCTGTGCGATCATCAGTGTGTAATACTTCCCTACCTCGCCGCCTGAGGATGGCGGACGAAAATCATGGAAGAGACTCTTGCCGCCCCACGCGGTCTTGATGAGCAAGACCTGGTTTTCAAAGTGGTCGCCGAGGACGTGACCGAACTGCAACTCCGGCCCGAAGTGATGCGAGTCACCATAGACCGAGAAGCCGAGTCCGAGCGGCCCGCGCAGCAGCGGAGCTTGCTCGCGCTGATAGCGCACCCATACGTCATCGCGCACCGTCCATTTACCCTGCGCGTCCCGGAGGTGCTTGAATATCGGCGCCTTCGCCGGGTCACGCAGCAGTGCCGCCAGCGTGCCTTTTCCGTCGTTGTAATCTTTACCGCCGAGATCCACCACACCCTGGCCTTCCATGTTTGACTGGCCGGCCAAGACAAAGACCTTGAGTGGTTTCGTTGCAGCGATTGCCGGAGTGAGTCCGAGCAACGTGAACACTGTGGCCAGCACGGCAATTGATTTCATATCGAGTTGAGTTTCTGGAGCGCGCAGCGACCCTGGCATGAATTGGAGCATCGCCGCAACAGAATGCGCGCCAACGTGCGGGCTGTGGACCACCGCCCGGCGCGCGAGTTTTTGATCCTGGATTGGTTCCGAGCGCAAGCTTGTCAATTTGCGGGTCAAAACCACCCACCCCGAGGTGGGCTTATTCATAGCACTGTTTTCTGGGTCTTCAAGCGGTTTGATCGCGAGTTAAAA
>JAYUBJ010000542.1:0-4001 GCA_043740915.1 Verrucomicrobiota bacterium | reverse complement strand
CGGCGGTCTGTGACCGCCGAATGTCATCAGCGAACCGTTCTCACGACGTCGAGGTCGGCGGTCACAGACCGCCGCTACAGAAGAAGCCCACGCTGTTTCTCTTTGATGAACCGACCACCGGCCTGCACTTCGAGGACATCCGGGTTTTGCTGGTTGTTTTCCAGAGGCTCGTGGACGCGGGACATTCCGTGTTGATCATCGAGCACAATCTGGAGGTCATCAAATGCGCCGATTGGCTGATCGACCTCGGCCCGGAAGCCGGCGACAACGGTGGCCAGGTTGTCGCGCAAGGCACGCCCGAAGAAATCGCCGCCTGCCCCCACAGCCACACGGGCCAGGCGTTGCGGGGAATGGCTGGCTAAACTTGGTCCAGCCCAACCGACCGGAGCGGCGGCACCTCGCCGGGAAAAGGGTAAACCTTGGTGACCTGTGGCCGAGGAAGTTGAGCGGCTGTTTTCAAATGCCCTGTTGAAGGCTTCAGACTTCGGCGTGGGTTGAGGCCGGGGCACACTGCGGCACCACGGCACTGTCCGAGGTGGCTATTGACTGAAAGGCAGCGCCGGTTATGCTCGCAGCATGGCCCGGCGGTTTGAATTTGTGGGGACGTATCCGCGTCGGTAATTTCAAAGTGCAACACAAGCAGAGCAACCTGACATGAAAAAAACAATCCATCCGCTGTGGGCGAAGGCGTTGATGCTCGCCCTCCTTTCCGGGCATTCCTTGGTGGCGCAGACGACCAACGCGCCGCCCTTGTTTCCGGACAAAAACCTGGAGGCCGCCGTGCGAAAATTGGTTTACGAAAAACGGGACAGCACCAATGCGCTCACCGAGGCCGACGTGGTGAACCTCTCCACGATCCAAGCCAATGGGAGGCAGATCGCGAGCCTGGCCGGGCTGGAAAAATGCCGCAGCCTCGCCTCCTTGGATCTGTCGGGTAATAACCTCACCGATCTTTCCCCGCTCAAGACTCTGACGAACATCCAGTATTTGAACCTCGCATCGAACCAGGTGTCCGACCTTGCCGCGCTCGGGGAAATCAAGGCGCTCCAATACATCGAGCTGTCGCACAACCAGGTGAAGAGTCTGCAACCCTTGAGCCAGTTGACAAATCTCACGTCCCTTTACCTGACCCAGAATCAGGTGAGCGACCTGGCGCCGCTCCTCAAACTGCCACGGCTGACCACCCTTTACCTCGACCACAACAATGTCCAAAGCATCCAGGGCATAAACGTCCTGATCCGGTTGTCGATGCTGTCGCTGAGTGACAACGGGCTGGCCGACATCGCGCCGCTGGACGGCTT
Source organism: Verrucomicrobiota bacterium (assembly GCA_043740915.1). Classification (GTDB taxonomy): domain Bacteria; phylum Verrucomicrobiota; class Verrucomicrobiia; order Limisphaerales; family JAYTXL01; genus JAYTXL01. The sequence continues at coordinate 2,700 of JAYUBJ010000542.1, read as the reverse complement.
GACTTCGTTGAGCAGCCTTTTTCTCGAGCACAATAAAATCGTCAACCTCACGCCGTTGGTGACCATGTTGAAAAAGGACGCCGACGGGCCGCAGCGGTTTGCCCCGTTCATCAATATTTACCTCACCGGCAACCCCGCCCCCAAAAGCCAGATCTCCAAGCTCAAAGCCTCCGGCGCGCGTGTCACGCCGTGACTCGGGGCTGGGTGAATGCCTGCGGTTGGCGAAGCCTGTCCCGGAGAGGTGCTGGCCTGCTTGGGAATTTGGCGGAGCGCGGCTGTGCGCGGAGCGTCAGCCGCAGTGCGTGGAAAATGCTCCGGCTGGATTTCGACACAGCCGCGCTCTGTTCAATATGGAACACTACCTCCCGTCTCCACCGCTTGACCAAAAAATAATCCACGCGCCTGCCCAAGGCCGGCGCCGCCCGCGTTGGCGTGAGCTGGTCTTAATCGCAGCCTCGCTCGTCCCGGGTCACTCCGGGCCGGCGTGGGCGGCGCAAGACCCCCAACTTATCACGGTGGCCGCAGAGCAAATTGTTCCGAAGCTAAAGACGGTCACGCTTTCATTCAATCTGCCCCAGGCACCCGCACCCGGCCAGCAGGTGCGCCTGGGACTGAAGGCGCGCGTCAAATACCCGCAGTGCGCCAACAACCCCGCCCTGGTCATCGCGGTCAATGGCACGAACATCGTCGGCGGAAACCTGCTGAACAAACCGTTGGAATACCTGGACCGAAATGGGCGCGACGTGTTCTGGGCTTTGCCCGGGGACTCGATGTGGTATCTGTATAGCTGGCCGGATTTTTCGCTGCAAAACGCGTGGGCGTGCCCCAGCCCGTATGCCATCGCGCAAGGAGTTGATCCCTTCGAATTCGTCCTCGACATCACCCCCCACCTCAAGCCCGGCACAAACTCCGTCAGTTTCACGCACCCGGAAATCGTCAGCGATTTGGATCATTTCGTGGCGCTGCGCGACGTCCGCGTGGAGATCGGCCAGCCCATCGCCTCGCAGGCGGGAACCGTGCCGCGGCCCGCGCCGCGCGGAGCTTTGCCAACCTACTTTCCAAAAGGCGCGCCACCCGTGGCGATGAAAGTGCAACTGGCTTCCGGCGGCACGATCCGCCTGCAAGTGGGCAAGCGTAGCTTCGATCTGGCCACGCGCACCAGCGAGCCGGAAGGAAAATGGTCGCCGACCACCACCGGGACATGGCGAACACTTTCGCGCGGGCAAAGCGCCAGCGTGAACTGGGCCGGCAATGGTTACAAAATCCGCCGCACGGTCACCCTCAAGGACGATCATCTGGACGTGGCGGACACGTTCGCCAACAACGGCGACCAGTTGGTGGGTGTGATGTGTGAGCACCGCCTGAAGTTCTCCGACAAACCGCTGGAGGTAAGATTGGCCGGCATGCCGCCTTATGCCGATTACATCAACGATGGCGGCGGGACCAATCCCACGGCCCTCGCCCGCTGGCCGGAACTGGCCGTGGGCTTGGTGGCGGTGGATGACATTTTCCGTTCGCACGCGCAGGAATTCGCGCGCCCCGACGCGATCGGCCTGGCGGACCACGAACTGGGCCTCGGGCCTGGCCAATCGCACACCCTCGAGTGGAGTGTCTATCCGGTTCCCCAGGGCGATTACTGGGACTTCATCAATGCCATCCGCCGCGATTGGGGTGCCAACTTCGCCATCCCCGGGCCCGCGGTGTTCGTGGATTGGTCCACCAGCGCCGCGCACGATGACGAATATTACCGCCAGTGGTTTGCCCAGCGTCCGGTCAAATCCGTCAACGCGTATGACGCCATGTTCGATGGCGGTCATGCCGCGATGGGGACCGCCATTCCGCTGGCCACAAAGTTTTGCGCGCAAACGGCACAGTGGATTCAGCAAATGCACACGGTGGCGCCCGGAGTTCAGGCTTTGTTCTACATGAACGCAACCCTGTGCACGGAACCGGATGCCGCCGGGAAATACGCGGATTCAAAACTCCTGCGTTTCGACGGCACACCCGTCACGATCGCCGCCGGCAGTCCGCAAGGCGTCACCATGGCCCCGACTTTCATCTGCACCCCCGAGAACTCCTATGGTCGGGCCATGATGCAGACCGTCCATTACCTCATTGAAGATCTGCACGCGGACGGCCTGTATCACGATGTTTTTAATCTCGGTGAAAACTATGGTGCCCGGGCTTACCGGACGACCTGGGACGGCTGCACGGTCAGCATCGACACGGCCACGCATCGCGTTACGGGCAAGGCCGCCAGTGTCGTGTTGCTGCAACAGTCTTGGGAGGTGGCGCTGGTGGATTATTTGCGCACCCGGGGAAAAATGTTCATGGCAAACGGCCCGGTTGAAACGCGAACGTTGCTGAACTTAAGATTCCCGACTTTTGTCGAGCTTGGCTTTTCGTTTTCCGAACTCACCAAGACTCATCTGGGTTCGCCGTGGGGCTATGGCAACCATCCTGTCCCCGACCCGAAACGCGGCCTGGACGCCGGCCTCGCCTATCAACAGCGCCGCCTGCTCGATTACGGCGGCATCCTCGCGGTGCCCTCGTGGAACCAGACCCCCGCGAAATTGAGCTTCATCCCCCTCCTCTACCCGATCACGCCGGTGGAACTCCGCGCCGGAATGGTATTCGCGCGCGAACGCATCGTCACGAATCGCAGCGGCATTTACGGTTGGCCGGATGGCGCCACCGCCG
>JAYUBJ010000541.1:0-12647 GCA_043740915.1 Verrucomicrobiota bacterium | reverse complement strand
TTTGAAAAAGATTCAAACCAAGCACTCCACCGTCGTCGGCCACATCACCGCGCGCGGCCTGGTGGGTGGGATGCAAACCGTGAAGCGCGGCCAGAAGGAACCCGACCACGACCTCGCGCACAGCATCATTGAACGGTGCTTCCACAAGGGCCTCCTGTTCTTCGCGCCCGTCGGCGCGTGGGGCCAGACGGTGAAGATCTCGCCGCCGCTGACCATCCCGGAGGAGGCCTTGCGCGAGGGGCTAGTCGTTTTAACCGAGGCGACCGATGAAGCCGTGGCGGCGCAGAAGTAAAAATCTTCGGAGCAAAGAAATCCGTTTTCATCAATGATGCCTTGAGCTTGGCCGGCAGTTGTTGCATGGTCGCGCCCGCCCAGCACGCCCGCAAAAACACGACTCGTTTTTGCCATTGTCACCCGCGTTGCCAGAGGTGCGCCGAACCGCTTTGCCGGTCGGTGGCTGGATGAGTCTTGCTTTCTGCAAGCGGCAGAACAAACGCGGATGTTGGAAAAGTAAACTATGGAACCGGCCACCACCAACGGCATGCCATCCGCGCTTGATCGCGCCCGCAAGAAGGCCTATTGGCGCCTCATTCCGCTGCTTTTTTTCAGCTACATGATCGCCTACGTGGACCGCAACAACGTGGCCATCGCGAAGCTGACCATGACGCACGACCTGCCCGGCTTCGACAACGCCGTGATCGGCTTCGGCGCGGGCGTGTTTTTCGTCGGCTATTTCCTCCTCGAAATTCCCGGAACACTCCTTGTCGAGCGTTGGAGTGCGCGGAAATGGATCTGCCGCATCATGATTTCGTGGGGCATTATCGCGGCGTTCACCGCGTTCGTGCATTACCGAATCCCCGGTTTCACCCAGATCGCTGAATTTTCGATCAAAGGTATCGTGGCCGCACTGACTCCGTTTATCCAGACCGGCATAGACCTGAAGGACATGGGCTGGCTCTCCCGGACTGCCCATGATGTCGCAGAACAATTCCAAGGACCAAACGGACTAACAATTTTCCAGTTCTATGCCATTCGCTTCCTGCTCGGTCTGGCGGAAGCCGGATTCTATCCGGGCGTCATCGTCTTTCTCACGCACTGGTTCCCCGTTCGCGACCGCGCGCGCGCGCTCGCCTATTTCTTCGTGGCAACGCCGATCGCGCAGATGATCAGTCCGAAGATTTCCAATGTGATGTTGTCGATCGGGACGGACGAGATTATCAATGGTGTGGCCGTTCACCACCCAGAGTGGCTGGGGATGAAGGGGTGGCAATTGATTTACATTTTCTGGGGCATCCCGGCCGTGATTCTCGGTTTCATGATCTTCTTCTGGCTGCCGGACAAACCGCATCAAGCCAAATGGCTCACCCCCGACGAATGCAAGGCCCTGGAACAGGAACTCGAACGGGAGAAACTATTGCGCAGCGGGGACAAACATCTGACGGTGCTCGAAGCCTTGCGGCATCCCAAGGTGCTGCTGCTGGCCGCGGCCTATTTCTTTATCGTGACCGCCAATTACGGCGTGGAGTTTTTCCTGCCGAGCATCTTGCAACAGTGGTATAATTTAAAGTTCGACAAACTCACCTGGCTGATCGTCCTGCCGCCGTGCCTGGCGCTCTTGGGGCAGCTTTTCGTCGGCTGGAATTCAGATCGGATGAAGGAGCGGCGGCTGCACACGGTGGTGCCCATCCTCATTGGGGCGGTGGCCCTGGCGCTGACCCCGCTCACCCAGGGGAGCCTGCCACTCACCATTGTGTTTTTTATGATCGCCTTCGGCGGGTTGAAGGCTTATCTGCCGGCGTTTTGGGCGCTGCCCAATCTCTTCCTGACGAGCGCCGCCGCGGCCGGGAGCATCGGCCTGATCAACTCCGTCGGCAATCTCGGCGGTTTTCTAGGCCCATACGTGCTCGGCAAAGTGCAGACCGTGACCGGCTCTTTCGTCGGGGGAATTTACTTCCTCGCCGTATCCATGGTGGTAACGGCGGCAATGATCTACTGGATGGGTCTCGGGCGGCAGGACACCCGCCCCAACCCCTCCCCGTGACGTGCGGATTGTAGACGGGTTCCACCCGGCAAAAATTGCTTTTAATCTCCTCCCAATCGGCGCATAAGTAAGGTGTCTAAGAAACCACACCAGATGCATACCATCAAAGCCAACGCGACGCTCCCAACCAATATTGTCGTCGCCCGAAAGGAACGCGATCTTCGGCTGCACTTTCTCCAGCAGACGGAAGGCGCGGGCGCGCCGCAACGCATCACGCTGGAACGCCCCGAGGTGGTTATCGGGCGCTCGGACGAGGCAGACATTCGCCTGGCCTCCGAGCGGGCGTCGCGCCAGCACGCCTTCCTCTCCCGCCGCCAGGAGGATTACGTGATCCAGGACAACGACAGCCGCAATGGCGTATTCCTCAACGGCGTGAAAGTGCATTCCGCAATCCTGCGCGACGGAGATGTTGTGCAGGTGGCCAACAGCGTGTTCATTTACCACGAAGGTTAAGCATGCCGGCCTACGTAAAATTCTGGGGAACCCGCGGCTCCATTCCCACGCCGGCGAGCTGGACGCGCGTGTATGGCGGCAATACTTCGTGCGTCGAGGTCCGGTTTGCCGACACCGTGTTCATTTGCGATGCCGGGTCGGGAATCCGCGAGCTGGGCAAGGATTTGATGACGCGGCAACCGCGTCCGGCCGAGCTGCATCTGTTGATCACCCATTCCCACTGGGATCACATCCAGGGCTTTCCGTTTTTTACCCCGGCCTATTTGCGGGAAAGCCGGATTCGCGTCTATGGCATTTCCGAGGGCGACAACAGCCGCTACCGTCTGCTGTCCGGACAGATGGCGTCCGATTACTTCCCAGTGGCGTTTGGCGAGATGGGCGCGCAGTTTCTCTTCGACCATCTCAACGGCGGTGACCGGGACATCAATGGCGTGCGGGTGCGGAGCTTCCCGCTGAATCATCCGGGCGGCTGTTGCGGCTATGTTTTCGAGAAAGGCGGTGTGAAAATCGTTTATGCCACGGACAACGAGTTGGTGGTCCAGACCGGCGACAAGTTCCCCGATCCCACGCATAAAGGCGGGCTCCGCCACGTTCCGGAGGCGCTGGTGGAAATCGTGCGCAACGCCGATCTGCTGATTGCGGACGCACAGTATGACGACGATCAGTATGCCACCAAGCGCGGCTGGGGCCACTCCAGTTGTTTTTCGGTCACGGACCTGGCCGTGCGGGCCAACGTCAAAAATCTCGCGCTGTTCCATCACGATCCCGAGAGCACGGACCGGGAAATCGACGCCAAGATCAAGGCCTGCTGCCAGCGTGCGGTCGAACACCGCGCGCAACTGATTGTGTTCGCCGCGCGCGAAGGGGTGGAACTCAAATTTCGGTCGCCGGTCTAAACCGGCGGTGGAAACAGATTGCACCACCGCGCCGGGTTTGTTACTGAGTTGATCGTGCCTGCTCGCATCAGAGAATCGACGCCCGCCTCGCGCAGACATTACAATCGTCGAGTTTCTTCCCGGCTATGGACGACGAAACTTTTTTAGACGGTCCGAACCGTGAAGGCGATCCTTCCGTCCCGCAGGCGCAGGGCGCAAGTGTTGGCGGGACGCCGCAGGATCGTTCGTCCTTTTTCCCTGGCCACTCTCCCGGAAATGACCTCTCGGGGACCAGCCTGGGTGATTATCGGCTGGTTCGAAAAATTGCCGAAGGCGGCATGGGTGAGGTCTATGAGGCGATCCAGCTTAAACTGGACCGGCGGGTCGCCTTGAAAATTTTGAAAACCTTTCCGGCGCGGTTGCGGACGCCGGAGGTCGATGAGGACATTCAAGGGATTTTGGAGAAGGAATTGCCATCGAAGTGACGATCCAAACCCTGAGGGAAACGCATCCGGCAAAATATCTTTTCTAAATCATTAACGAACAGTCCTCCGAAACAAAGTTCCCGAGGCTCAGGCATTCGTGCCTGGCGGATCCACAACCGATTATGAAACCCACAATACAAACCAACACAACCCCCAGACCGGGCGGCAGATTAGCGCGATTTTGCATCGCGTTTTTCTTGGCCGCCGCCACTTCCTTGACCACGGCGGCGGAACCCGCGGTCAAACCCCTCCGCGTCCTGCTCGTCCTCGGCGGTTGCTGCCATGATTACACCCGGCAGATGGACCTCCTGAAAAAGGGCCTCGAAGCGCGGGCCCACGTGCAGGTGGAATTTGTCTTCAATCCGGACACCAGCACGAAAGCACGCTATGACGTTTATGAAAAGCCTGACTGGGCCAAGGGCTCTGACGTCATCATCCACGACGAATGTTCCGCCGACGTGAAGGAACTCGAATACGTCCAGGGGATCCTGGCCGCGCACAAGGCCGGCGTGCCGGCGGTGACCCTGCATTGCGCGATGCACTCGTTCCGTACGGGCACGGAGGACTGGTTCAAGTTCCTCGGCGTGCAGTCCGCCAGCCACGGCCCGCAGTTGCCGATTCAATTGAAGAACGTGGCCACCGACCACCCCATTATGAAAGGCTGGACCGACTGGACGACCATCAACGAGGAGCTTTACAACAACCTCAAGATTTTCGACACCGCCACGCCGCTGCTCCGCGGCAAGCAGGTTTTGAAGGACAAGGACGGCTCCGAAAAGGAGGTCGAATATGTCGTCGCCTGGGTGAATCAATACGGCAAGACCCGTGTCTTCAACACCACTGTCGGCCACAACAACGGCACCGTTTCCGACGCGCGCTATCTCGACCTCGTCACCCGCGGCCTGCTCTGGTCCTGCGACAAGCTGAACGACACTTATCTCAAGCCCGCGTTGAAAGAGAACAAGTAGGGTTTGCGGCTGGACTGGTGGCAGAGCGCGTTTCAATTTCTTGCCGCTGCTCGGCGCTCCCTCCCCCGGACCGCGGTTTGTCCCAAACCGCAGCGCGGCGCCAACCAACGAACTTTGAAATCAACTCAGGCCGGCTCGATTCTACCACGCGCTGCGATTTGGGACAACTCGCGCTCCGGATCAGCCACACTCTTGGTGGCTTTTCTCGGAGCATGGATTCTCCCGGACTCCCTTGCTAGAAATTGGGATGGTTTTTTACTTTTATCTGCGGAAGCGTTGAACCGGCCGGGGAAGGCTCACCCCAGCGCCGCGATTTGTTTCTGGCCCACGGTCAGGAATTCGAGGTAGCTGGTCAGCCGTTCCTTCATTTCCCCGCGCGGGACAATGGCATCAATCAGACCGCGGTCGAGCAGGAATTCGGCGGTTTGAAACCCGGGCGGGAGTTCGGCCTGGGTGGTGTCCTTGATGACGCGCGGCCCGGCGAACCCGATCATTGCTCCCGGTTCGGCGATGATGAGATCTCCCACGCTGGCGTAACTGGCCATGACACCCGCCGTGGTCGGATCGGTAAGGACGCTGATGTAAGGGAGTTTGTTCCGGGCATGGTAGGCGAGCGCCGCGCAGGTCTTGGCCATCTGCATCAGGCTGAACAGGCCCTCGTACATGCGCGCGCCGCCGCTGCTGGAAATGATGACAAGCGGCAAAGCACGCTCGGTGGCGGCCTCGATAAGGCGGGTCAGTTTCTCGCCGACCACCGAACCCATCGAGCCGCCAAGAAATGTAAAATCCATTGCTCCCAGGGCGATTTTTTGCGCGCCAAGCCGGCCAATGCCGGTAATGACGGCGTCCTTGAGGCCGGTGGATTTTTGATAACCTTCCAACTTGCTCGCGTAGGAAGCCGCCCCAGTGAACTCCAGCATGTCCACGCTGACCATGTTCGCGTCCATCTCCTCGAAAGAACAGGTCTCGACGAGCGAATGAATCCGCTCGCGCGCTCCGATGCCGAAGTGGTAGCCGCAGCGCCGGCAGACTTTTAAATGCTCATCCAGCTCCTTTTCGTAAAGCATGGCGGAACACTTCTTGCATTTCTTCCAGAGGCCTTCGGGGATGTCGCGTTTGCGGGATTTGGCGCCGCCGAGCTTGGGCTTCTTCATGAACGAAGTTTCCGGGGTGCTCGTCGGCGGGGTCACGGCGGGCTCCGCAGTTTCCAATCCGAGCGTTTTCTTTGAGAAGGAGGTGGTGGGCATAAATTAGGCGGGTGTTCGGAAACCGGAACCGGGCAGGAGCGCCGCCCAGTTGGATTTGGTGTGCAGCGGGAGATTCATGGCCCGCAATATTGCGCGATCCAGCTTGGTCGCGTCCTCTGGATTGGTCTGCATTGAGAGGTTCAAGGGAACTTGCCTAAAGGCCGCGGGCCACGGTCCAAACGCAGATCTCGCCGGCCCCGGCGTTGTGGAGGACATGGGCGCAGGCACTGGTCGTCGCGCCGGTGGTCAGCACGTCGTCGAGCAGCACGATCCGCTCTCCCTCCAACCGACGGCCGGGGGCGAAGGCGAAGGCGCGCCGGACATTGGCTGCGCGCTCCGGACGGGTGAGCAGGGTTTGGGTGCGGGTAAATTCGACGCGCCGCAGCAGCCGGGCATCGACGGGCAAGCCGGTGGCGCGGCCCAGGCAGCGGGCGAGGCGATCGGCTTGATTGAATTCGCGTTCGCGTTTTTTCAAAGGATGCAACGGGACCGGGACGATCAAGTCCCACGATTCGGAGCGCAGAATTGGCCCGGCCGCGCGCACGAGCAGACCGGCCAGGAACGGTTCGAACCAAAGCGCCTGTTGGTACTTATAGCGATGGATGATTTCCAGCGCCAAACCGGTGGCGGCGACGGCGGAACGGGCGTGGCGGAAATGCAATTCCATTTCCCGGCAATTGCCGCATTCAAACGCGGTCGTGATGTCACCTTCATAAGGCAGGCCACATCGTTCGCAAAACGGCGGCCTGATGAACCGGACGCCCGCCTGGCAACCAGCGCAGATGAAACCTTCATCGGCCTTCGCGCGGGCGTCACCGCAAACCTGACAAACTTCAGGATAGAAAAAACTGAGCCCGGCATCAAGCCAGCATTTCAAGGAAGAGAGTGGCGTCGCGGGCATCACGGGGCGGGTTCCGGTGGGTGCCGCATCCGTCGGTGGCCCAGGCCGAGCAACACCACCGCGAGGACGATAAAAGCCAGCCAGCCATCGATCAATTTTTGAGTCCCCCAGAACCAGGCGTTGGCTCCGGCGATTTCACGCGTGAGAAACCCATAGGCCTTCAGCCAGAAAATCCAGCCGGCATGGAGCCCGATTGAAAAATACAGATTACCCGTCTGCTGGTAGGCCAGGCCCAGGGAAATGCCGGCCAGAGTGAGGGTGAGGAGACCTGGAACAAGTTGCTCGAATTCGCCAAATCCACGCATCATGCGTGGCAACAACGCTAATCCGGACAGCCAATTGATTTCGGAAAGCGGCTCCGGCCGTTGAAAAAAATGCGCGAGGGCGTAAACCAGGCTGCTGCTGACGAGCGCCCACGGCCAGCGCCATGCCTGCCGCAACGCTCCGAACAGTGCGCCACGAAAAACCCACTCTTCGATTGTCGCCACGAAGGCGGCGGTCAGCACCGCGCCAAATAGAAATTTCAACAATTCGACCACCGGGTGGTCGAGGTTCAAGCTGCGGGCACCGGCCGCCAAAGCCAACAGGGCCACGCCGGCGAGTGAACCAAAGCCGACGACCCATCCGGCGCAGACTTTGCCCCACTTTCCTGGGCACTGGCCGAGACCGACCTCGCGCCAGGAACGCATGCCGATGCTCCGCAAAAACGGCCAGAGGCCGAGGAGGGCGAGCCCAAGCAGCGCGCGGTTGACGAAGCGGTGGAAGGGTTGATCCGCCAGTTTTTGAAACGCCGGCCACCCGGCGGCCGCGGCTTGGGTAAGTTGGTATAAGCCCGGGGCCAACAGTGCGCCGCCGAGAAAGATGATCCCCAAATAAACCAGAATCGAACGCAGCGGCCGCATGGTTGAGAGTAGAATCCGTTCTCCGCGCCACGCCAAGCGGATAATCGGCCGCCCGCGGAAATATTACTGGCATGAGACTAGCTACCCTGTTAGACCAATGATCAGTGAAATTCAAAGCGCCACCCGGTATCAGATCAGCGGAACGCGTTTAAGCATGTATTCCCAGCAGATTCCTTTTGGAGAGTATTGCCTGCATGAATTGATCAACAGTGGCGGCATGGCTGACATCTGGACGGCGACCAACCAAAAAGGCGAAACCGTCGCCCTCCGCCTGCTGGCCGAGCGGCTGAAATATAGTTTTCTGGCGAAACGACGCTTCGTTCGTGGCTGCGAAATCCTTTCCCAGATCCACAATCACGAATATGTGATCGGTTACCTCGAACATGGCAAGCTCAACGGCACGCCCTATCTGGTGATGGAATATGTGGAAAGCTCCAACCTCAAAATGCTCTACAACCGGGCCGATCCAATTTTGGAAGAATTTGTCGGGAACATCTTGATCGACATGGCGGTGGCCTTGGAACACGTCCATGACAGCGGTTTCATGCACCTGGATTTCAAACCGGAAAACGTGCTGGTGACCCGCAACGCCAATGTACGCCTGGTGGATTTCGACCTCGCCCTGCCGCGCCCAAAAAAACCGAAGCGCCTCTGGCACAACCCCGGCACGCCCGCCTACATGGCCCCGGAACAATTGTTGCGCCGGCCCGTCGATCACCGCGCGGATATTTTCGCCTATGGGGTCTCCGCCTATGAATTGCTGACGTATCGGAAGCCCTTTGCCGACGAACGCGCGGACATCGTCCTCCGGGAGCAACTGGATCGCTCGGCGTTTGTCCCGCCGCGGGAGCACAACGCGGACATTCCTATCGCCCTGGAGAAAACGATTTTAAAGTGCCTGGAAACCGACCCGGAGAACCGTTACCCCCACATGAGCATCCTGGTTCGCGACTTGCAGGCGGCGTTGTACGTCTGACCACGGATGGGGTCGGCGCTAGCCGTAAATAACCAACTGAATGTTCTCGGGCAGATTTTTGGCGACTTCGGTGATGACATCTCCTTTGAGCAGGGTTACCAGGCGATGGCGATGCGTCGCGCCCAACGTGAGCATGTCAATGCCAAGCGTCGCTGAAAGGTCGAGGATGGTGGCCGCCGGATTTTCGCTGATGGCGTAAAGCGGGATCACCGGCACGCCGTTTTGCCGGCCCAATTCCATCATGCCGTACATGATTTCCGCCGCCAGTTTGTCATCCTGCCAGCGAGCCCGCTCGGTGCTCTCCAGTGGTCCCGGCAAGGCCACGGCCAATTCCTTGACGAAAAGCACATAGAGCGTTCCCTGGCGCAGCCGCGCCTCCTCGAAGGCGAAGCGCAACACCGGCGTCAGGCCGCGCGCGGCCACGAGGATGGATTGGCCGGGATGGAGGTTGAGGTGGAAATTTGCGAACGATTCAGGGGAAACCGCGGCCGCCACGTCGCGGCTGACGGTGATGGTGGCCAATCCCGCGCGTCGTTGGGACCAGGCGCGCAAACTCAGCCCCAGCACCAGGATGCAGACAATGAAGAAAAGGGCGTTGTGCTTCTCGTGGGCGAGCGTGACTTCAACGGCCGCCAGAACCAAAAACGTCGAACCCATGAGCATGTATTCGAACACGTTCAGCTTGAGTTTCTTGTTCAGCAGACAGGAGCCGAGATTCACGGTGATGGCCCCCACCACCCCGATCGCGTACAGCTCCATCAAGGCAAGTTGGTCGGGGGACATGGCCACCACCAACAACGGGAGCAAGGCGGAGATACCCATCGGCAGCCAGGGGACGCCGTGAGGGTTCAACCGCGTGAATGTCTTCGGCATCTCCCCGTCACGCGCCAGCAGATAAAGCAAACCGATGAGGGCCCCGATGGCCGTGTTCACCGCGCTGAGGAGCAACAGCCCGACGATGATGCCGGTGGCAAAGCCAAACCATTTGCCGAAGACGGGGCCGAACGTGAGCGTGCCATATTGCTCGGCCAACACATTGAGCATGTCCTCCCAGCGATTGATCAACTCCTGCTTCAATTCCGGCGGCAGGGAAAGCATCGCCCAGCCCAGCAACGCGGTGCCCAGGACCACCTCCACGGCCACGATCCAAATGGCCTTTTGCGCGGTCTCGCCCACCACCGGTTTATCGAGCGTGGCACCAGGATCCAACTTCATCACGCCCGTCAGGTTGGCGATGGCCTCCACACCGCTCAACGCCAGGATCACACCCACAAACGCCTTCCAGTTGGTTCCAAAACTTTCATGGGGTGCCGTCAAGTGGCTCACGGTCAGATACGGCAAACTCATGCCGATGATGAGCACCACCACCACCACCGTCGGGATGGCGAGTGAAACTGCCATGCTGCCGCTGTGCTTGGGCCCGAAATTATTGATGAATCCCACCAACAAAATCAGTCCCATCGTGGCGATGGCGACATATTCCTTGGGCACGTGAAAATAAATCATCGCTGCCCAACCGCTTAAAGCCGCCGTCACCGTCAAATCCGCCACCAACAACAGCGAACCGATGACCGCCACCAACCGGCTCTGGCTCCGCGCGGCGGAATACACCCCGCCGCCGTCCGGGAAATGTTTGCAAATGACGACATAGTTGAAGCCCACCACCGCCGTCAACGCGCACACGGCGAGAATGATCGGCAGCGAGGAATACGTGGTGGCCAGGAAGGCCGCACCGATGACGTAGGCCTTGCTGGTGCCCCAGTCGCCATAGAGCAAGGCCGCCGCCCGCTGCCAACCCACGTTGCGGGGCCGATGGACGCCAGGATTATCCACAGGACACCACGCGCGTTGATCGCTGGAGGAGATTGCCGGGAATGCTTTTAGCCGGACGGCTGAAAATCAGATTTTGCATCTTTTGCGCGGTAACTGGTATGCGAAAGCCCGCGACCCGTCAAATTCATTAGTTTCTAACTTCCGCAACCCGTTTGAGCCAAAGCCCCTGAAACTTTGAATATCCTTCTTGAAACTAAGTCTCAATTGCGATACTCTGCGTCAGGTGAACGAAATGCCGCCAACCTTCAGTCCGCTGGACGGTGAATGCCGTCAGCCAGAGGTTTGCCCGCTCAACGAGGTGCGGGCGGGCACCTCCGTTCGCATCAAGCAGCTCAACGCCACACCTGAGATCACGCATCGCCTCCGCGAGATGGGGTTCTGCGAGGAACAACGCATCAAGTTGCTGATCAAACATACCAATGTCATCTGCCAGGTCTGTAACGTCCGGCTCGGCATCAGCAAGCAACTGGCCGAGTCCATCATGGTGGAACGACTGCCTGCCGCCCGACAGAAGGCCGCCTGACCCATGTCCGCCCCCGGACAACCCCTGACCTCGCTCGCGCTCGGCACCGCCGGCATCGTCACCGCCATCCAAGTCCCGCCCGGGGACCGCGCCCGCCTGCAGGAAATGGGCTTGCTCGTCGGCACGCGCGTGGAACTCGTCCGCTTCGCCCCCATGGGTGATCCCGTGGAAATCAAGGTGCGCGGCTACAACCTCACGCTCCGAAAACAAGAGGCGGAAATGATTTTGGTTCAGACCAAAACATAACCCCGCCGGGTGTCGCAATAATGGCCGTTTCCAATCCCCAAGCCAGAAGTCTTGCCAACGCCCATGTCGCGTTGACCGGCAATCCGAACTGCGGCAAGACTACGCTCTTCAACGCGCTCACGGGCTTGCGCGCCAAGGTCGGAAATTATGCTGGCGTCACCGTCGAACGTAAGGAAGGCGCGCTCAAGGGTGCGAACGCCATCACCATCCTCGATCTGCCCGGCACTTACAGCCTTAGCCCGCGCTCGCTCGACGAACAGATTTCGCGCGATGTCCTCTTTCACCGCCTTGCCGATGTGCCCGCACCCAGCCTCGTCGTCGTGGTCGCCGACGCTTCAAACCTCGAGCGGAATCTCTATTACGTAACCCAAGTCATCGAGTTGGGTTATCCCACCGTCGTTGCCCTGAACATGATGGACGTAGCCGAACAGAACGGACATCACGTGGACGCCGCAAAGCTGGCCAGCGAACTCGGCGTGCCCGTGCTGCCCCTCGTCGCCAGCAATGGCAAAGGCGTAAACGAGTTGAAGGAGGCGATCATCACTCTCCTTAGTAGCAGCCGAAGTGAGGAGGCTCCATCTAACGCGGAACACGGAACGCGAAACGCGGAATCAAACCGGAGCCTCCCTCCGTCGACCACGAACCGTGAGTTGATCTGCCAACTGCCCCGGCCCTTCACCAATGAAGTCGAGCAACTCACGGCCTTGCTTGAACGCGCCGTTCAGCCGCGCTTCACCTCGCCGCGCGCGGAAGCCTTGCTGTTGTTGACCGACGACAAGGCCCTTTCCGCCACGGCCGGTCGTTACCCGGTTGAAATTCATTCGACCGTCACCGCCGCCCGGCTCCGATTGACGACGGCAGGCATTGACTGGCGCAGCGCGGCGATTGAAGCGCGTTACGCCCGCATCGGCGAAACCATCCGCGCAGTCGTCACCGAAGTCGAGGTGGCGCAGGAAACGTTCAGCGACCGGGTGGATCGCGTCGTCACGCACAAGGCCTGGGGGATGCTCATCTTCCTCGCACTCATGGCGCTGATGTTTCAAAGCATCTTCACATTCGCCAAAGTGCCGATGGATTTTCTGACCACTGTCGTGGACGGCTTTGGCGGCTGGGTCGGCGGCCTCATGGCGCCGGGCGATTTGAACGAGTTGCTGGTCAAAGGCGTCATCAAAGGCGTCGGCGCGGTCGTCGTGTTCC
>JAYUBJ010000540.1:0-4017 GCA_043740915.1 Verrucomicrobiota bacterium | reverse complement strand
CTGCGGCGTCCCGGAACATCTCTGAAATTGAGAAGCGCCATAAAAAGGATCTCGTGATCGAGACCTTTCAGGAGATTCCTGCCGACATCAAACAGGGTGTGGATCTCTCCGACAAAGCAGCGGTGAGCCGGATGTTTGAGCAGTGGACGGTGAAGCAAGCCCGGCAGCAACGGGTCAACGGCATCTATATTCTGCTTTCTCGCGAGCCAGCCCATCTCCAGATCGTGGTGGGCGACGAAACCCAGAATCGGGCCTTCACCTTGATGGATCGCGACAATCTGGCCACCACGATGCTGGGCAACCTTCGCAAAAAACAGAATGACGAAGCCTTGTTGGGCGGCGTCAACTTTGTTGCCACCACCATGGCCGGCCATCAGGGAGCTCGCACTCATGCCGCCACGGCTCCATTATCATCGGCGCCAGGGAATGGAGGTCGGGCCGAGCATTCCAGTCTTCTGGGTTGGATCATTTTGGTACTACTTGGGTTGGGAGCGGTCTGGCTGGTGATGAGCATTCTCCGTTCGATTTCCCGTGGTGGCGGCGCGGTTACCGGCTCCGGAATGTCGCCTGTATCCAGTGGAGGAGGCTTTTTCAGTTCTCTGCTGGGCGGCATGTTTGGGGCGGGTGCCGGCATGTGGCTGTATGACCAGTTCTCCGGCCACGGTTCCGCGTTTGGTGCCAACCAGGATAATTCTGGCAACTTGGATGCCGGATCCTCGGGGCAGGATACTGATTACTCCGGCTCTGGTGGTGACTTCGGCGGCGACTCGGGTGGTGGTGGTTCAGGGGGTGACTTCGGTGGGGGTGGCGGCGGTGGCGGCGGGGATTTCTAATTTCACGGCTTGGCCGCCAGCGAGGCGCACCTGACGGGCGAAATCCAATATGCTTTCCCAATTGAGGATTGGGAATCAGAACGAAAAAATGTTCAAACCGCGAACCCCGCGAAAACCGAATCGATTGGAGAAGTTGTTGGATTTTCTCCTTGAGTAGGCTAAAAGCTCCTCCCCTTTCCATTCGCGCAATTCGCGTCATCCGCGAGCAAAACTTCCCCTTCGAGCTTCAACTGTGATTGGCCGATAAGAAATCCACCATGGCCTTCGCAAATGGCGCAAGGTCGCGCGGGGTGCGGCTCGAAACCAAATTGCCATCCACGACCACCGGTTCGTTGACCCAAAGGCCGCCGGCGTTTTCCAGGTCATCCTTGATGCCGAGCGAGCCGGTGACACGCTTGCCTTGAATGATTTTTGCCGAGATCGGGATCCACCCGCCGTGGCAGATGAAGGCGACCAGTTTGCCCTGTTCAAAAAACTCGCGCGTGAGCGAAAGCACCTTCGCGTCCCGGCGCAGTTTGTCCGGCATGAACCCGCCGGGCACGAGCAGGCCGCAGAAATCCTGGCTGCGCGCGTCCGCCAGCAGCAGATCGCTGGTGGCCGGGTACCCGTGCTTGCCGGCGTAGGTGCGGAGTTCGGGCGCGGCGAGGCGCACGCCGTAGCCCGCTTCCTGCAGCCGGAGCAGCGGATACCACAACTCCAAATCCTCGTAGAGGTCGTCCACGAACGTCAGCAGCGTTTTTGGCATGGGGAAGATTTATGAAGAAATCCGTCGAAACCGCAAGCCGCGAGGCAACGGCATTCCGAGCGGCCTTAACAAATCACTTTGTATGTGGACGCTCCATAACGAACTCGGCTTGGCGATTCGCCATTTCGTAGTGATCAGTCACGCGCTGGGTGCGAGCCGACGCCCACTCACGGCCCAATCCTGCTTCGTCGGCAATCGCGTGAATGTTCAGCCGCTGCAACAACTCGACTGTGACAGGTCGCTTGGAGTCGGGAAATAGTAGCGAGGAAAGGAACAGCGCGCAAGGAGTTGAGTTGAGGACGGCGGCAACCACCTTTGCCTCATCTTCACTCTCGAAGGATAAGAAGTAACAAGTGTCGTCGAACAATACGGGTTTGCCTTCCGTCGGCCCAATCAGCGCGAAATGCACCGTTCGGTGCAGTCCCGAGACAGCCACCTTCCACGGCGCAAAAGTGTAATCACCAATGCCGAATAGCGCGAACGGCATCCGTCCAACGTAGATGGAACTCTTGCGCGCCTTAAACAATGCCAAGTGCGAGTTTAGGTAGCGCCAGGTTTTTGGTGCGCTGGCCGCAATCGTGGCCGTGTCTTCTCCAACACGCCGCTGCGTTACCAACACGACACGTTCCGATGTGGTACGATGGTTGGCCAGATCGGAGCATTTCAGAAACGGGAACAAGTGTTCTGGTTCCAGTTGCACATGCTCATCAAGCTTGTTGCGATAGCTGCCGTCTTCATTCGGCCACAACTCCATGACCGAAACGCAATCGTGCTTCACCCCAGAACGCCACTGATACGGGCAAAGTCCTTCAAGGTGTCTCAAGCGACGGTATGTGCGGACGTCCGCGACCAGATCCTGACCGGCCAGACCGAGCGTCTGGGAAGCCTTTTCAGAATCCAAGTCATCGAACACTGGTGCTTCCATCGGTCCGACTTCGCCGGTGTGGGCCAAGAACAGGCAGGCATCCACCGAAGCTCCAAAATGTTGCTTGGCGTCAATGCGGTGGAGCGATGACGCCGCAATTCGCCCGTCGTTTTGCCAGGCAAAGCGGAGCAACTTGCGCGCGATGGCGGTTTTGCAAAGCATGGCAATGGTGGCCGACCGGCCACGCAAAGCCTTTACCAATTGGATAAGCATCCATTCCGAAATGTCGAAGTTGGATTTGCCTGTCCGTGCTGCCATGCCACGGAAACCTTGAAAATTTTCTTTGATCGGGACATTGGTGCCATTCAGACCGGAAATCGTCGCGTTCGTTACCCACGGGAGATTGCCCAGCACCAGCAGGCTGCCTTTGTGGCCGGCAAATTCCTTCTCCCAATCATGCGTGAAAAAATCCTGCGTTTGCACTGTCGCCCGGCCACCGGCACTCGATCGTTTGAGCGCCAGCCGAGCTTCTTCAACGTAAGCACCGTTGACGTCCCATCCGAGGAGACTGGCTTTGGGAAAGGCCGCGGCCGCCGCGATCAGGAATGTGCCAGCGCCACACGTCGGCTCGACGACCACGTCAGCGTTGATTCCTTTTCGGGAGAGGAGTGCGCAAACCTCGCCGGCCAGAGGGACGGGAGTTTGGAAATCTCCGAACTCGATTTTCGTGGCCGTCTTCATACGAGCCGGAGGATGCCGCCGATTTTGCCCGCGTGTTCAATGACCCGACTGTATTGCAGCCGCCACTGCAAGGCGTTGGAGACTGTGAGATAGCCGGCTTCGGGCGGGTTGCGAAGCACCTCGTCCGCCAGCGCGGTCGCTTCGATTTCGTCCACCGGCAACATTCGTTCTTCAAAGAAGGCCCGGATGTCATCACGGTTTCCCTTGTTCTCAAGTAAACGACGCAAGCCGGAGGTGGTTTGGTAATCCGACGTGCGCTCCTTCTCGACAAAGATTGTGTGCTGAATGTTAAGCAGACAGGTGCGCGTCTTCTCGTCATCCCGTTTGTCGTAAACAAATACCAGCAGTGAATAGCCGAGACCGTAAATCTTCTGCCGCGCACTCTTGAACGGACACGATGACTGCGGCTGGCGAATGCTCGTGACCTTGATGTCCACCCCAAGCTCCGGGAAATCGATGCCCTTGGCCGAATTGCCCCGGCCGTAGGTGTAGCGGCTTTGGAGACTTGACTGGAATTTGTGCTCCAAATAAGTGCCCACCGCCTTGCCATCAGTGACACCAAAGAGGCTCGGCTCAGGGTGTTTCGACTCCACCTTGGTGAAGGCGACGGCTTCCTTCCGCAGCAATTCAATGGTCAAAGGTTTGGGCATGGCGTGAGTGTAGTGGACGGCTCAGGAAGAAGCGATGAACTCCGGCTTGAACTGCCCGCGCCAGTCACGCAAAGCGGGATTACTCCGCGTCTTGAACACGACGTCCAGTTTTTGGCAGTCGAGGGCTTTCATTGTCTGTTGAGTGGGGGTTAGTCTGCTGAACAGTGGCCTCAGCCTTGAATC
>JAYUBJ010000539.1:0-4018 GCA_043740915.1 Verrucomicrobiota bacterium | reverse complement strand
TCCTGGGTGGCGCCGGCCAGAACCGATTGGTCGGGTGCATTCCGGTTGGCGATCACCAGATCAAACTTTTCCGTGCGGATAAATTGCTGGACCGTTGTGAAGGGCGCCTTCACGGCGAGCATCGCGCCGCGCTCGCCGACTCCGTTGGCGCCCGCCATCAAACGCCCACGCACATTGGAAAGTTTATGCAGTGTTTCGGACTCGATCCGCCCTGCGGCGCACAACGCGAGCAGTTCACCGTAACTGTGGCCGGCGGCGGCTTCCGCCGTGACGCCAAAAGATTCCAGCACGCGCAGGGCGCCGAGGCTGACCGCGCCAATGGCCGGTTGGGCGACATCCGTGGCGCGCAGCGCCACCTCTTGCGCCGTCGTGGTTTCGTGGTCGAAAGCGGAGTGAGGATAGATGAAATCACTCAGACGTTGCCGGGTCGCATTCGGCCCGGCCTCCGCGAAGGCTTGGTCGGCCTGCGCCAAGACTTCCTGCATTTGCGGGAACTGACAGGCGAGATCGCGCACCATGCCGACGTACTGCGAGCCCTGGCCGGGAAAAAGTATTCCCAACTTGCCGGCAGCCGGCTTGCTCCCATACGCCGTCCCTTCAGGCAAAGCCCAGGAGGTCTGGTTTGGATGCTTTTCCAGCATCGTTCGCGCCGAGGCAAGGAGCTCCGCGAAGTCAGTCTGGTCGCGTTCGACCACGAATAAGAGCCGGAACGCATGGCCGCGGCGAAAATGCTTCCGCGACTCGACGGCGCGACGGGTGAAATCCTCCCAGCCATGATCCGCCGGCTCCGCCGTGAGCGATTTTTTCAAGGCGGAAAAATCGTCGTCGGAATAGGCAAGAATTTGAATATCGCCGTCCCAATCCGTTGCCGATTTCTCCGGGGCGTTTTCTTCGAGCACACAATGAAAATTGCTGCCGCCGAAACCGAAGGCACTGACGGCGGCGCGGCGGGGATGCCCGGCGCGTTTGAGCCACGGGCGCTTCTGCGTGTTCACATAGAACGGCGACTGGCCCGGGGCCGCCGGTTCGATGGGGTGGCGGACCTTGATGGTGGGCGGCAAAACTTTGTGGTGCAACGCCAGCGCGGCTTTGATCAGTCCGGCGACGCCCGCCGCCGCTTTGGTGTGGCCGATCTGCGATTTGACCGAGCCGAGCGCGCACCAACTGCCGTCAGTTTTCTCCGCTTGATAAACTTGCCTGAGCGCGGTGACTTCCGTGGCGTCGCCGACCTTCGTGCCGGTGCCGTGGGCCTCGACGAGTTCAATCGTGTCCGGCGTCACGCCACCGAGTTGATACGCGCGGCGCAGCGCCTGCGTCTGTCCGTTGGCACTGGGCGCATATACCGCGTTGCCTCTGCCATCGCTCGAAGAGCCGATGCCTTTGATGACCGCGTAGATTTTATCGCCGTCGCGCCGGGCATCGTCGAGGCGCTTGAGAATGACCATGCCCAAGCCTTCGCCGAGAATCGTGCCGTCGGCATCTTTCGCGAAGGGCTTCGCGTTGCCCGTCGGCGAAAGCGCCGGGGTTTTGCTGAAGCACATGTACATGAAAATGTCGTTGAACGTGTCCACCCCGCCCGCGATGACCATGTCGGAGCGTCCCGCAGCCAGTTCCAATCCCGCCAGGTGCAACGCGCTGAGCGAACTGGCGCAGGCCGCGTCCACGACGCAATTCGTGCCACCCAGGTTCAACCGGTTGGCGATGCGGCCCGCCGTGACGTTACCGAGCAAACCGGGAAAGGAATTTTCCTGCCAGCCCACATACGAATCCGCGATGCGCTGCACGACATCCTCCGCGACCGCGTGATCCACGCCCGCTTCCTGCAAAGCCCGCCGCCAGATCGGATGGCCGAGCCGCGCACCGAGCGGGATGACGAGTTCGAGGGTGCCGGTGACGCCGAGAATTACGCTGGTGCGTTCGCGATTGAATTCCTTGCCCGCGCCGTACCCGGCGTCCTGGAGCGCCTGCTTGGCGGCAACCAGGCCCAGCAGTTGGGTCGTGTCGGTGGCCTCAATGTCCTTGGGCGAAATGCCAAACTCCAGCGGGTCAAAATTCACCGGCGAAAGGAAGCCGCCCCGCGCGGCGTACGTGCGGTCGGGCGACTTGGGATCGCCATCAAAATAATCGGCGATTTTCCAGTGCGTGCCTTCGGGCACGGCGGTGATGGCGTCCACCCCGTTTTTGATGTTGGCCCAGTAGGTTTGCAGATTGTCCGCTTTGGGAAACAGGCAACTGATGCCGATGATGGCGATGGGCGTCGCCGAAACGGATTCACTGGACGGTGCGGACGATTCTTTCATGCATTCAAAACTTCATTCAACGCTTCCGGCTCCAACGGCCGGGCGCTCATCAATTCCGCGGGCAGCCGGATACCCTGGCTCCGCAGCGCCTGGAGCCGCAGGGCGACGGCGGCCCCGTATAAAATGTTCCGGGCGACGGTTACCACACGCCGGTTTTCGGGCAGTTCGAGGAACGAGCCCTTGACCCATTCGTTGAACGCGCCCATCGCCGGGCCGCACCAAATCTGGTAATCCATCACGCGCGACGGTTCCCCGGCGTTCGCCCAACGCGAACTTTGGCCGAGGTAACTGCGGAATACTAGCGCCATTTTATGCTTCGGATCCTGCTCCGCGCGCTGCACCTGGCTGGGATCGCGCACCAGGAAAAACTCCCGCGTCTGCACCCATGTCTCCTCGAGCGTGGCCCGGAAAAACTGCTTCTCCAGCACGGCGCGTTCGGCGGGCGGAATGGATTCGAGCCGGTCGTGCGCGCGGTAGAGTTCGTAAAGCTTGGCTGCGCGCATGGGAAACATCGTGCCGCGCTTGAGCACCTGGACTTTGACCCCCATTTCAAACATGTCACCCGCCGGGGCCATGGCGACATCGGCCTGTTGCGCTTGCGCGAGCATCTTGCGGACTTGATCGCATGACCCGGACTCGACGCAGGCTTGATTGATCGACCCACTGACCACGTACGCGACGCCCATCGCGAACGCCGCCGCGGCGGACGCCGGCGTGGAAATACCGCCCGCCGCGCCCACGCGGAGTTGTTGCTCGAATTGATACTGCGACTGCAACCGGTCGCGCAGCGCGAGCATGCTGGGCAGCAGGGAAATGGCCGGGCGATTATCCGTGTGGCCGCCGGAATCAGCCTCGGCGGTCAAATCCTGCGCCATCGGAATCTGCTCGGCAAGGCGCGCCTGCTCGTCCGTGATTTCACCGAGCTGCACCAGGGTGTTGAGAAAGTTTTTCGGTGGCGGCGACAAAAAGTGCGTGGCCACCTCCACGCGCGAAACTTTGGCAATAATCCGGTTCGGTGTGATGACCCGGCCGGCCGCATCCTGGTGGATTCCGCGGACGCGATAGCGCACCACGGGTAGGGTCAGGTTCAAGAAGGCCGAGGCTTCCACAAGTTTGACTCCGCGGCGCAGAAATAAATCCACCACCGCAGCTTCCAGATCCGCCTCGTTCGGGCTATGGATCAAATTAAATCCGTAGGGCTTGTCGTTGAGCGATCGTTGAATGCGGTCGATGGCTGATTCCACCGTTTTAAGCGGCAGTCCGCCGGCGCCAAAGAAGCCCAGCATACCACCCCGGCTCATGGCTTCCACGATTTCCACCGAGCCGATCCCATTGGCCATCGCGCCGGCGAGGTAGGCATAGCGGATTTGGTGGTCGCTGCAAAATGCACGGTCGCCCAGGTTTTCCAGCGGACAGGCGGCGGCGTAACCGGCAATCGGCAGGGCGCCACTGACGGCGGTTTTCCTTCCCAGTTGGCCGATGCCGCCTTCACCAACGGCCAGTCGTCCGGCGGTTTCGACGAGGGTGATCGGGTGCCGGATATCGCCGATCGCCCGCCGCAGGTATTGCTGGTCGGTGGTCGGCGGAGTGCCGTTGGGACTCCACCAGCCGAGGTCCGGCGAGGAAGTTTTAGGGCTGTGGATCATATCCCAATGGCCGAAGCAAGTTGCCGCCGCCGCGTAACTGCGGAGGAGCGGCGGTCAACATGGGCGAACTCA
>JAYUBJ010000538.1:0-4020 GCA_043740915.1 Verrucomicrobiota bacterium | reverse complement strand
CAACTGGCGGCATTTCTCGGCTGCGATCCGCTCGACGTCGTCTGGACTTCCGGCGCGACGGAGTCCAACAACCTTGTGCTGCATCATTTCGCGCGCCGCCTCGTGCCGAGGACCGAGGTATGGGTTTCAAGCATTGAACACCCGTGTGTATTGGATGCGGCCCGGCATTATTTTCCGCGTCGTCACCGGCTCATTCCGGTCACGCACGCGGGCGTCGCGGATCTGGACTGGTTGCGTCATGAATTGCCCAAACGCCCGCCCGGCCTCGTTGCACTCATGGCGGCGAACAACGAAACCGGCGTCCTGCAACCGTGGCGGGAGGCGCTGGCGCTTTGTCGCAAATGGCAGGTGCCGTTCTTCTGCGACGCCGCGCAATGGATCGGCAAACTGCCGGCGCGAGGCTTGGGCGAATGCGATTGGGTGAGCGGTTGCGCGCACAAATTCGGCGGGCCGAAAGGCGTCGGTTTTCTCAAATGCCCGGCCCAGGGCCGGGTGGAGCCGTTGTTGTTTGGTGGCCCACAAGAGGATGGCCGCCGCGCAGGTACCGAGAATGTCGCCAGCGTGCTTGCGATGCTGGCAGCGCTGACGGAACGCGAGTCGGCATCGAAAGGCACTGGCGAGAACGAACGGCGGCGCGCGGCCTTCGAAAAAGGATTGCTGGCCGCGTTGCCCGGCGTGGAAATTGTCGGCCGGGGTGCGGCGCGGCTGTGGAACACCGTGTCGGCGTTGATGCCGGAGGCGGATTGCGAACAGCGCTGGGTGGTGAAGCTGGACAAAGCGGGCTTTGCGGTATCCACCGGCTCGGCCTGCGCCAGCGGCCGCGAGGAACCGTCACATGTGCTGGCCGCGATGGGCTATGCACCCGCAGAAGCGGGCCGCGTGCTGCGGTTCAGCAGCGGCTGGGAAACGACCGCAGCCGAATGGCGCGCCCTGGCTGCCGCGCTGGCAAAAGTCCAACGAGGCATGCGCCCGGCGCCGCAGCGGTGAAATCGGGGCTGTTTTCAAAACACTGACATGCCGCCATTGACGTGAAGGTTCTGGCCGGTGACGAACGACGAGGATTCGCTGGCGAGAAACACCACCGCGCCATCGAGATCGGCGGGCACGCCCCAGCGGTTCGCAGGGATGAGCGCGCGGTAGCGGTCCTTCTCGGATTGCGGATCGTTGGCATGGCGTTCGACGGGAATCCAGCCGGGCGAAATCATGTTCACCGTGATACCAAACGGCGCAAGTTCGCCCGCCAGGCTGCGATGGAAGCCGTTCTGCCCCCCCTTGGCCGCGACATAGGCGGTGAAGTTTGGCACGCCGCGCGCCACAACCTCGGAGCCGATGTTGATGATGCGCCCCCAGCGCTGCGCCTTCATGTGCGGCAAGCAAGCGCGCGAGAGCAGGAAGGGGCTTTTGATGAAGAAATCCACCATCGCCTGGAAAAACGCCCAGTCATATTCCTCGATCGGCTTGTGCGGTTGGTCGCAGGTGGCGTTGAGAACCAGGAGATCCACTGGTCCGAGCGTGCCCGCGATTTCTTTCGTCAACCTGGCGATGGATTTCTCGTTGGTGACATCCGCACGGAACAGGCCGCCGTGATAACCTATCGCCTCGAACTCGGTGAAGGTCTGCTCGGCCTTCGCGGTGTTGTTGAAATAATTGAAAGCGACTTTCGCCCCGGCCTGGCCGAGCGCGAACGCCATCGCCTTGCCAAGTCCACGGCTCGCACCGGTGACCAGCGCGACGCGGCCGGCGAGGGAAAACTGAGAGACGTTTTTGCGAGATGTTTGTTTTTTCATAGTTGAGAGTCGCGGCGATGATCGCGGCATTTATGCTGGACACCTTAACGACCGTTTCGCCGACTGGCAAGGGTGCGCCCCCTCCGCTCAAGCCAGAATATCTTTGACCACCTCACCATGCACATCCGTGAGCCGGAAATCGCGGCCGCTGAAACGGTAGGTGAGCTTTTCGTGGTTCAGGCCCAGGAGGTGCAACATCGTCGCGTGCAGATCGTGGATGGCCACGCGGTTCTCGACGGCCTTGTAACCGTATTCGTCCGTCGCGCCGTAAATCGTGCCGCCCTTGATGCCGCCGCCGGCGAGCCAGATCGTGAAGCCGAATGGGTTGTGGTCGCGCCCGTTGGTGCCTTGCGCGAATGGGGTGCGTCCGAATTCACCGCCCCACACGACGAGCGTTGAGTCCAGCAGTCCGCGCGCTTTCAAGTCCTTCAACAGCCCGGCGATGCCCTGGTCCACGAAGACCGAATTCTTTTCGTGTCCGACCTTCAAGTCGCTGTGCTGATCCCAGCGATCGCCCGCGCCGCTCGGGCAGGTCAACTCGATGAAGCGCACCCCGCGTTCGACGAGCCGGCGCGCCAGCAAGCATTGCGTGCTGAAGGTGCGCGTCTCCTCCAGCTTCGCGTTGAAGCCGTAGAGTTCCTTGGTCGCCGCGCTTTCGTTCGACAAGTCCACGAGGTCGGGCACGGCGATTTGCATGCGGCCCGCCAGTTCATAGTTCGCGATGGCGCTTTCAAGTTGATCCACTTTTCCGAATCGTTCCAGCACGCCAGCGTCGAGCTTCCGCATCAGCGCGAGTTTATTTTGTTGTAGCTCGAGCCGGGCCTCGGTGGGGGTGACGTTGGCCACCGCCTGGACGCCCGGCTTGAAGACCGAGCCTTGGAAACTTGCGGGCAGGAAGCCGCTGTTGAAATTGTCCAGTCCGCCCGGCGGAATCAGTCCGCCATTGAGCACGACAAATCCCGGCAGGTTTTCACTCTCGCTGCCCAGGCCGTAGCCGACCCACGCGCCCATGCTCGGCCGCCCTTGCAGGCCGCTGCCGGTGTGCAGGAAATAGTTCGCGTTCGTGTGCTCGGAAAAATTGCTCGTCATCGACCGGACGACCGCCAGGTCGTCCACGCACTGCGCGACGTGCGGAAACAGGCTGCTGACCGGGATGCCGCTCTGGCCATGTTGTTTAAATTCCCAGAGCGCGCCGAGCGTGTTGCCGTTGTTGTTGAACTGCGTCGGCTCCATTTTCATCTTGAATGGCTGGCCGTTTTCCTTCGTGAGCTGCGGTTTCGGATCGAAGGTGTCCACCTGCGAAGGTCCGCCGTCCATGTAGAGAAAAATGACACTGCGCGCCCGGGCCGGAAAATGGGATGGGCGCGGCGCAAGCGGATTGCGCGCGGCCGTCGGCAAGGCGCCAGATGATTTTTCCGCCAGCAACGCCAGCAGCGCGAGGCCGCCAAAACCGTTGGCGCATTTGCAAAGCATCTCGCGGCGCGTGAGCGAGTGCGGAAAGAATGGGTGGCGGCGGTGCATCAGTTGATGAAAATAAATTCCTTCACGTTGAACAGCACGTGGCCAAGATCGGCCCACACCCGCTCGTCCGCGAGACGTTTCTCCGGCTCGACTCCGTAGGCCGCGCCCTGTTGCTGCATGAACTCGAGGGCCTGGACCGTTTCCGGGGTGCGCGGCGGACGACCGAACGCCGTCAAATACATGTCGCGAATGAGCGGCTCCGGCGCGGTGTTCGAGCCGGAGGTGAGACGCTTCGCCCACAATTTTGCCTGCTGCACCACGAAGGGGTCGTTCATCAAGATGAGCGCCTGGGCCGGCACGTTGGAGAGGTTGCGCCGGCCGATGGTATTGAAGGGAATCGGCCCGTCGAACGCCAGCATCATCGGCGAAAGAAAATTTCGCCGCACCGCGATGTAAATGCTGCGGCGACCTTCACCATCCAACGGACCGCTGGCACTCGGCTTGCCGCGGCCATCCATGAAGGCCGTCAAATGCACCGGCACGCTCGGGCCGCACACCTTCGGGTCGAGCCGCCCGGACACGGCGAGCAGCGCATCGCGGATGGCCTCGCCTTCGAGCCGGCGCAGATTCGCACGATGCAGCAGGAGATTTTGCGGGTCGAGTTCCTCGGCGCGCGCGTCGGCGGGCGGGCTCGACATCTGGTACGTCCGCGTCAACACCAGCTCGCGGATCAACTGCTTCATGGACCAGCGGTGCTCTCCCATGAAACGTC
>JAYUBJ010000537.1:0-4022 GCA_043740915.1 Verrucomicrobiota bacterium | reverse complement strand
TCACCGACCGCCGCCACAGGTCTTGATCTCATTCTGGTCACGCGCGGGGGCGGCAGCCTCGAAGACTTGTGGGCCTTCAACGAGGAGGTCCTCGCCCGGGCCCTCTTCGAGTCCGTCGTGCCGGTGGTTTCCGCAATCGGGCACGAGATTGATTTCACCATCGCGGATTTCGTGGCCGACTTGCGCGCGGCGACCCCGAGTGTCGCGGCGGAGATGATCACCGAGGGCATGTTTGCCAGCCGGGAGTTTGTAGTGGAGGCCGCGGGCCGTCTGCGCCAGCGCGCGGCCCGTCGGCTGGAACGTGCGCGGGCGGACTGGGAGCAATGGAACGCGCGGTTGCACCTCGCGCATCCCCGCCGCCGGTTGAATGAATCACTCCAGCGACTCGATGATCTGCAGGCGGCCCTGGTGCGCGGTGCGAATTCCCGCTGGCGCGCCTGCCACACCGGCTGGCAAACGCATTGTCTGCGGTTGCGGCGCGTAAAGCCGGCGCAATGGGTGGCGCGACGGCAGCAGGCGTTGCGCGAGTTTGAGCATCGCTTGCTGGAACAAACCCGCCGCCAGTTTCAAGTTTGGCAACACCGTCTGGCTCACGCCGCCGCGCGCCTGCGCCTGCTTGCGCCGGACAACGTGCTGGCGCGCGGTTATTCCATCACCGCCGACGCGGCGAACGGCCGGGTGATACGCGCCGCCGCCGAGGTGAAAGCCGGACAGCGTTTGACGACGCGGCTCCAATCGGGAGAAATCAACAGTGTGGCGGAGCCATGACCAGGAGCGTCCAATCCATCATCCTAAAAGCGGCAGTTGAACCGCGGATGAACGCAGATAAACGCAGATAAACGCAGATAGGTCGTCATATCGGAATCGACGGGGGACGGCGCCATTTGCTCCGTCCTGGCGAGTTCCAATCTGGCGGTCAGCTCAATGAAAAACATCCCGGCGGCATTTCGAAATTGAAGCAGCGTCTGGCGGCCGAGGGGCACACGGTTTTGAAGAAAGGGCGGCGCCAGCTCGTGGCGGATTGGGAAAATGCGCGGTTCACACCCGCTGCCGTTTCCAGTGCGTGACTTTTTTGCGCAAGCTCGCGGCGGTAAGCCAATACCACTTTTCGTAACTGCGCAGGGCGGCGGCGCGTTCCAGGGCGTCATCCCGGACGAATTTCGCGGGCAACACCGCCTCGAGGGTCAGCGGTTTTTCAAAGACGGCAAACAGCCGGGTCTGGGGGAGATCGCCGTCGAGCGCCTCGATCTTGCGCACCTTGAAGCCCGCTTTCTGCGCGAGCCGTTGCAACGTCCGCGGCGAAAATGAAAACGGATGCGCCCGGTGAAAGAAGTGTGACAGCCGTGAACCGGGGGCCTCGATGTTGGGCACTTCGACCACGAATACCCCCTGCGGCTTCAGCAATTTTTTGAGCTTCAAAAACACATCGGTCGGACTGGTCGTGTGCTCGAGCACATGGTTCATCACCACGACGTCGAAACTCGCGGCGGGAAGCTTGTGTTCGACTTCGTGCAACAGGCCGGCCCGGACCTCGAGTTCCTTTTGCTCGCGGGCAAATTGGGCATGGCCATGGTGGGCCTCGATGCCGATGAAGCGGCCGGTGGAGCCGACGAGATGTTTCATGCTCCAGAGGAGCGCACCGACGCTGCAGCCGACCTCCAGCACTTTCACGCCGGGCCGCAAGAATGGTTTCAGCTGGGCCAGCATCGGCTTGATCTTCGGCAGCCGCCGCTGGAAGAATTTTTCGTCGGGCGCGGACTGGTCCAGGTAGTCTCCCCAATAATCCTTGTGGTAATATTCGGCATTCTCCTTTTCGGAGACGCGCGGGTTGGTATAGACCAAGCCGCAGCCGTGGCAGATCACGGTGGTCAGACGCGAGCCGTGCCGGCCCCGGCGGGCAAAGACCAGATGCGAGGCACTGCCGCACAGATCGCACACCTGCGCCGGATCTTTGGGGCGGGGCAATTTCGGCTGGGTCGAGTCGCTCGCGGGCTTGTCCATGGCGGAGGAGATGATCGGGATTGTCCCGGAAAAGTCAAAGTGGAAGGCGCGGCTCAAGCCATGGGACGCAATTCCAGCAACATCGCCGCGCGAAAAGTCTTTTGCGGCTCCAAGAGAATCAACTCCCGGTCCTTGCGACGGGTGAACGCGTTGGGCATCGCCGTCCATGGCTCCACACAATAATACGGTGCCTCGGTGGATTGGGACCAGAGCGCAACGAACCGGTGCTGCGGCGCGTCCTCGAAATTCAGCACCACCTCCAATTCGCTGGCCGGATCAATCAGGATCAGCTCGCGTTTTTTCAAGTCGGTCAGATACATGGTGTCGACCACCTCCTCCTGGACGCTCCAGTTTTGCGCCGGAAACGGCCGGCTGGCAAACCGGTCGTTGCGACCGACCGGCGTCAGGCGCTTGGCTTCGGGGATTTCGACAAAACACGCTTTGCGCTCGCTCTTCGCCGTCAGCGGGATTTGCAGATAAGGATGAAATCCCGTGCTGAACGGCAGCGTTTCTGGGGAGCGGTTTTCAATCACCTGCTCCCAGCCGAGACGGCCCTGGGTAAGGTAATATTTCAGTCGCTGGCGGAAGGCGAACGGGTAATTGGCCCGCGTAGCTTCGCTGTCGGTCAACTCCATGGTGACCGAGGTGGCGGTTTGTTCGATGACACTCCATTTCGATCTCCGCGCGAAGCCATGCTGCGCCATCTCGAACACCTGGCCGTTCCATTCATAATGATGCTCCTGCTCGCCAAAGCGGTTGCTGCTCACCAACGGAAACAGAATCGGGTTGCCGGCGTAGATCCCCTTTGGGTAGCGGTCGATGGCCGTCTGGGTGTAATGCAACGCTTCCACCAAGCCATGCCGGACCGTGGGCCGGGCGTAACGCAGCAGCCAGCCGCCCAGTTCCGGCGCGATCACCGCGGTCGTGCCGTCGGGCTCGGTGAGCGTGACTAATTTTCTTTCCGGCATACCGGTGGATTCCCAAAATATTGGCGGCGGGCGAACATCAAGCAATCCCGATGCGCAAACCTAAACGATCAGCCGCCGCCTGTCACGTCCTGTCACAGCGGATTTTTTGCTGCTTCCAATCCGGAAAACTGGCAGCCTCAAACTTATGAATCGCATTGGCATCATCGGCGGCAGCGGCCTCTACCACCTCGAAGGATTCACCCGGCAAAAATGGGTGGCGATCAAAACGCCGTTCGGTCCGCCGTCCGACGCCTTGCTCACCGGCGAATTGGCGGGGCGCGAAGTGGTGTTTCTGCCGCGGCACGCGCGCGGGCACCGCCTCCTTCCCAGCGAGTTGAATCACCGCGCCAACCTGTGGGCGATGAAGCAGCTCGGCGTGGCCTGGATCATCAGCGTCAGCGCCGTCGGCTCGCTCCAGGCGAAATACCGGCCGTGTGACCTCGTGTTGCCAGATCAGTTTCTCGACCGCACGAAACGAAGTTTCGAGCACACGTTTTTCGGCCGGGGCATTGTGGCGCACGTCGCGTTTGCCGATCCGATCTGCGCGGAATTGCGGCAACTCCTGCGGCGGAGCGCCTGCGGGTTGCAGGCGCGCGTCCACGATGGCGGGACTTACGTGAACATGGAGGGGCCGGCGTTCAGCACGCGTGCCGAATCGATCACCAACCACAAGCTTGGTTACGACGTGGTCGGCATGACCAACCTGGGGGAGGCCAAATGCGCGCGCGAGGCGGAGATCGCCTACGCCAGTCTGGCGATGATCACCGATTACGATTGTTGGAAAGTGGACGAAGCGCACGTCACCGTGGAAATGGTGATCGACAATCTCACCCGCAATGCGGCGCTGGCCAAGCGCATCGTCGCGCAAGTGATCCCGCAGATTCCGCTGGTGGCGAACTGGCCCTGCCACGACGCGCTCCGCAACGCCATCATGACCGACAAAAAACTCTGGCCGGCGAAAACCAAAAGAGAACTCGCACCCTTGCTGGCGAAATATCTCTGACCCCTGTGGAGTGGTCGCGCGGATCGCCGTCCGCGGCAGCCCGGATGATC
>JAYUBJ010000536.1:0-12763 GCA_043740915.1 Verrucomicrobiota bacterium | reverse complement strand
AATGATCCTCGATCCATTGCGGCGCTCGGTCGGAGCCAGCGCCGCCATCAAGGTGGCCACGCTGGAGTCCTTGCCGAACGACGGTGTCCCCCGCAAATTCTCCATCATCGCCGACCGCTCGGACGCCTGGAATAAATTTCCGCAAGTGCCGGTGGGTGCGGTTTATTTGCGGCGCACGAGCGAGACGGCGGTGCAGGCCTTCAATGTGGTCTGTCCGCACGCCGGGTGTTTCGTGGATTATGTCCCGGAACGCAACGGCTACCTGTGCCCCTGCCACAACAGCATCTTTGGCCTCGACGGCAAGATCAGCGATTCGAAAAGCCCCAGCCCGCGCGGCTTGGACGAGCTCCGCGTGGAAATCCGCACCGGCGGGGAGCTTTGGGTCGAGTTTAAGAATTACATTCCCGGCCACGCGGAGAAGGTGGTCAAGACATGAAATCCCTGTTCGACTGGCTCGACCACCGCACGGGCAGCAAGAAACTTCTCCACGAGGCCCTGTTTGAAAATGTGCCGGGCGGCGCGCGCTGGCGTTATGTGTGGGGCAGCACCCTGACCTTTACCCTGGCGATCCAGTTCATCACCGGGCTCGTGCTCTGGATGGCGTACAGTCCCAGTTCGCAGACGGCGTGGGAAAGTGTTTATTATATCCAGCACGAAATGTGGGGCGGCTGGTTTCTCCGCGGGTTGCATCATTACACGGCGCAGGCCATGAACGTCCTGCTGGTGCTGCACCTGATGCAAGTGATCATCGACGGCGCCTACAAAGCGCCGCGCGAAGTGAACTACTGGTTTGGCGTGCTGCTGCTGTTGCTCGTGCTCGGCCTCTCGCTCACCGGCTATTTGCTGCCGTGGGATCAGAAGGGATTTTGGGCCACGACGGTCGCCACCAACATCGCTGCCATCACCCCGTTCGTCGGCCCGGAACTGCAGAAGCTGATTGTGGGCGGCTCGGACTACGGGCATCATACGCTCACCCGGTTTTTCGCGCTCCACGCGGGCGTGCTGCCGGGTGCCATCGTCGCGCTGGTCGTCGGGCACATTTATTTGTTCCGCCGCCACGGCCTCACCGCCAAGGAACCCAAGCGCCGGCCCGACTCACCTTTCTGGCCGGATCAAGTTTTGAAAGACGCCGTCGCCTGCCTCGCGGTGCTGGCGGCCGTGTTGTTTCTCATCGTGCGCAGCCATGGCGCGGAACTCGGCGCCCCGGCCGATCCTTCCGAGCAATTTGCCGCCGCGCGACCCGAGTGGTATTTTCTCTTCCTGTTCCAATTCCTGAAATACTTCCCGCACGGCACGGAGATTTGGGGCGCGATGATCATCCCGGGCGTCATCATGGGCCTGATCATGGCGATGCCGTTCATCGGCAAATGGAAACTCGGCCACCGGTTCAACGTCGGGCTGCTCTGGGCCCTCCTCGCGGGGGTGGCGCTGCTGACGTACTGGGCCGTCGCGGAGGACCGCGGCAATCCCAATTATCTTGCCGCCGTTAAGGAGGCGGATCGCGACGCAGAGCGCGTGATCGAACTGGCCCAATCGCCCGCAGGCATTCCCGCCAACGGCGCGGTCACGCTGCTCCGCAATGATCCGTTGACGCAAGGGCCGAAGCTGTTCGCCAAACACTGTTCGAGTTGCCATCGTTTTGACGGCCATGACGGTGCCGGCCATCCGGTCAAGGACCCGCCGACCGCGAGCGATCTAAAAGGGTTCGGCAGCCGCCCGTGGCTCGCGGGCCTGCTCGACCCGGAGAAAATCAGCAGTACGCACTATTTCGGCGCGACGAAATTCAAGAACGGGAAAATGTCCAAGTTCGTCAAGAAAGACATCGCCAAGTTTTCGCCCGAACAGAAGGCCGGCTTGCAGAAGGTCATCGCCGCTGTTTCCGCCGAGGCGCAACTGCCGGCCCAAAGCGCCAGCGACAAACTGGATCAGGCCCTCATCGCCGAAGGGCAGGCTTTGTTCCAAGGCGATATGCAGTGCTCCGAATGCCATCAGTTCCGCAAGAAGGACGAGGACGCCACCGCGCCGGATTTGACCGGTTACGGCTCGCGCGAGTGGATCGTCGGCCTGCTCACGGATCCGGGGCATCCCAGTTATTACGGCAAGAGCAACGACAAGATGCCGGCCTTCGGCGCGAAGCAGATGCTGGACACGCACACGATGGCGCTGCTGGCCGATTGGTTGCGCGGGCAATGGTATGTGCCGGCGGCCGGCGGCCGGCATTGAGCCAGGAGGCAGTGGAACCGCCCCGCGGATGAGCGATTCAAGCGTGGGACGGATGGCCCGGGCCACCCCTTTCGCTCACGGCACGAGCCAGTGGCCGGAAAACCGGTTCTCGATCCAGGTAAACCCTGCGCGTCGATGGCCCTCGGGCCGCAGGTGCAGCCATTCGAGGTGCTCGATGGTGGTGACGATCACCGCGAAGTTCGGCCAGCCAACTTCGGTTTCTTCCAGCGTCGGCAGACAATGTTTCCAACGCGCGGGCCGGCTGGCGTCGGGGGAGGGTAGGCGCGTGCCGGGCGCCAGCGGAGTGCAATAGTTGAGACGGTTCGTCAAAGGGGTTTGCTGCCAGGCGGCGCGGGCGAGCGAGTCGTTCTGGTGAATTAACGCGGTGCCGCCCGCGCGAATCTGGATTTTCTCGCCGGGATGGTGGAACAGCCAGCGAACCTGCGGATTTTTTCGGATCTCCCAAATCTTCCGGGAGCGGTAATCGGTGTGGCAAGCGAATTCACGGCTGGCGACGTGAACCTGCCGCAGCACCACGGTGCGCAGAGAAAGCTCCAGTTCACTGGCCGTGCCGAACGTGGGCGTGCGCAACGGATTTCCCTCCTCCGTGCCGCCGCGCTCCAGCCCCTGCCAGAGTTGCACGACGAGTTCGTCCAGATTTGCCGTTGTCCAATCCACGCGGTGTCTTTCCTGCCGGGAACCGGCGTGGCGGTCAAGTGCGGAGGACGAATTTTCGCTCGTTATTTCCCGAAATCCGGTTACGTTGCCCGCCATGTGGAAACTCGACGTGCAATGGTGGGAGTTGATCCTGCGCGCGGTAATCGTCTATGCCTTTCTGATCCTCCTGCTGCGCATCACTGGCAAACGGCAGGTGGGCCAGCTTGCCCCCTTTGATCTGGTCCTGCTGCTGGTCTTGAGCAACGCCGTGCAAAACGCGATGAACGGCGGCGACAACTCGGTGCTGGGCGGGCTGATCTCGGCCACGACGCTGGTGGTCTTGAATTACACCGTCGGTCGCGCCACGTACAAGAGCAAGAAATTTGAGGCGCTGATTGAAGGGCGGCCGGAGGTGCTGATTCACAACGGCAAATTATTCACCGACGTGATGAAGCACGCACAATTGACGCACCACGAGCTGAATTCCGCGCTGCGCTCCGCCGGCTGCGCCAGCGTCGAGGAAGTGCATTACGCGGTGTTGGAGAACAACGGCGAGATCAGCGTGCAATTGAAGAAGGACAAACCGGCGCCCCGCGCGGAAACGAAAACCCCGCCAGCGACGGGCGCGTAAGGGAACGCGGGGTAGAGCACGGACCGCGAACGGATGCGAGTGCCGCCGGAACCCGATGATTAACCGCAGAGAACGCAAAGAGCACAAAGAAAAGTCAGTGTCCTGATTCGGAATCTTAGGGAGCGCGGCTGTGTCGTGGCAACCAGCCGCAGCGCATGGGCCGAGGCGGAGGTGTGGGAACGAGTTGCCGCGTTGCAACGATTGGGACGTGCTGTGGCTGATCCGGCGCCGCGGGACGCAAGTGTTGTGCTCCGTCCCGCTTGGGATACGACCAACAGGAGTTTTCTTTCTTTGCGTTCTCTGCGTTCTTTGCGGTTAAAAAATCCTGCCGGAAATGCGTGATGCTTCATCACTGCCGCACCAATGATTGCGGGAGCAGTCCGGATTTTGTAATGATCCTCAAATAGCCACCCCGCAGCTTCAAAGCCCCTCCCATTCGTGTCGATTCGTGTCCATTCGTGGTTGCCTGTTGAATTGGGCCGCCCCGGCTCTCACCCCGGCTTTCAGGCTTGCACTTGGGCGGTGTTTCCTTTAGCAATCCCCGTCGCCCGATTTGACGGTTCAACCAATTAACGACTTAAAAACCATGTCCGCCGCATTTCCGAACATCCCCAAAATCCAATACGAAGGCCCGGCCTCCAAAAACCCGCTCGCCTTCCGGCATTACAATGCCGGCGAACTGGTCGAGGGCAAGAGCATGCGCGAACACCTGCGCTTCTCGGTCGTGTATTGGCATACCATGTGCGGCCAGGGCGCGGACATGTTCGGCGTGCCGACGGCGATTCGTCCGTGGGAGGCGGGCTTGAGCGGGTTGGATTTGGCCAAGGCCCGCGTGCCGGTGTTTTTCGAGATTTGCGAAAAGCTTGACGCGCCCTACTACGCGTTCCACGATCGTGACGTCGCCCCGCATGGCCAGACGCTCCGGCAGTCGAACCAGTATCTCGACACCATCACCAAACTTCTCAAGGCCCAGCAAAAGCGTACCGGCGTCAAACTGCTTTGGGGCACCGCGCAACTCTTCGTGCATCCGCGTTTTGCCCACGGGGCGAGCACAAGTTGCAACGCCGACGTGTTCGCGTTCGCCGCCGCGCAGGTGAAGAAAGCGCTGGAGGTCACGCACGAACTGGGCGGCGAAGGCTACACGTTCTGGGGTGGCCGCGAGGGTTACTCGACCCTCTGGAACACCGACATGAAGCGCGAGCTCGAGCACCTCGCCAAATTCCTGCACATGGCCGTGGCGTACAAAAAGCAGATCGGTTTCAAGGGGCAGTTTTACATCGAGCCAAAGCCCAAGGAACCCACCAAGCATCAGTACGACGCCGACGCCGCGGCCTGCCTGAACTTCCTGCGTGAGTACAACCTGATGGATCATCTCAAGTTGAACCTGGAGACCAACCACGCCACGCTGGCCGGTCATTCGATGCAGCACGAATTGGAAGTTGCGGGAGCGGCCGGCGCGCTCGGCAGCATCGACTCGAACACCGGCGACCTCAGCCTGGGCTGGGACACCGACCAGTTTCCGACGGACATTTACCTCACCACGCAGTGCATGTTGAGCATCCTCAAGTATGGCGGCCTCACCACCGGGGGCGTGAATTTCGATGCCAAGGTGCGCCGTGAGAGTTTCGAGCCGATTGATTTGTTTTATGCGCACATCGGCGGCATGGACGCCTTCGCGCGCGGTTTGAAGATCGCCGCGGCAATTCGGAAGGACGGCCGCCTTGCGGACTTTGTGAAACAGCGTTACGCCTCGTGGGACAGCGGTCTCGGAGCGCGCATCGAAGGTGGCAAGGAAGACTTCAAATCCCTCGAAGCCCACATGCTCAAGCGGGGCGAAGCCGAGCCGAACACCAGCGGCCGGCAGGAGTTCCTGGAGAACCTCATCAACGAGTTCATCTAGTCGTTTGAATTTGCCCGCAGTCGTGGCCGTCCATTTTGCAGCAGGCAACCGGGCGGCCACAACCACGACCGGGCGACGGGCGCGATAGAAGTTCGACGCGCGCTCGCGGCCTCGGTTAGTCAGACGAAACCCATGGTTATTCCCATGACTCTTTGTCACACGCGTATCCGCTGCGGATTTTTGCCCGTCGCCCTGGCCGGTTGCCTGCTCACGCTCGGTGCGCCCGCGCAGGATGCCAAGCCGGCCAGTAAATCCTGGAAAGATTCCAAATCCTCTTTGCTCCAGGCCGACTTCCCATTCACCGGCGCATGCATCAGTGCGAAATTCCCGGCCAAGAATGTCGCGCACAAAGGTCTCGCCCTCATTTTGGAGAATGAAGCGTTCATGTGTTTCGACACCGACCTGCTCCGCATGACCGCCGGGTGGACCGGCAGTTACATCACTACAAAAGGTGTGGCTTATGATGGGGGCCATGGCAACCACCCCGAAATTGCGGGTGCGCAGAAATTCGGCACCGCGCCGCTGCCGGGCTGGGCCGATGCCAGCGGCGAGTTTGCGGACCCGCGCGCCGAGCCGTTCGGCCCGCTGCCGGAGAAGTGGTGCCGTTGGGACGGCGTGTACGTGAACGGCATGAGCGTCGTGCTGGCGTACACCGTCCATGCCACGAAGATTCTCGAACAACCATCGAGCGTGGAAAAGGACGGCGAGGTGGGATTCGTGCGGACGTTCAAGATTGAGAAGGCGAAGCAAGATCTGGCGATGCTTGTCGCCACGGTTGAAGGCGGCACGGAAAAGAGCGATGGCGCGCAAATCGCGGTCATCGGCGCGAAAGGCATCACGGTCGCCTCGCTCGTGGGCGCCCCGAAAGGCGCGGCGCTGGCAATGGTGGGGAACCACATCGTGCTGAAGTTGCCCAAGGGTACCGCGGCCGCGACGTTCAAGCTCGTCGTCTGGCATGGCGTGGCGCAAGACCAGCCGAAGGTCGCCGGGCTGCTCGAGGGCAAACCTGAAATCGCCGACGTTAAAAAAGGGGGCGCGCCGCACTGGCCGGAGCCAGTGGTGACGAAGGGCGTGTTGAACACCAGCCAGACCCCCGATGGCGCGTATGTGACCGATTCCCTCACGCCGCCGACGCCCAATCCGTGGAACCGCCGTGTGCGTTTCGGTGGGATGGATTTCTTTTCCGACGGCAAACGCGCCGCGCTCTGCACGCACGAAGGCGATGTCTGGATTGTTTCGGGCATCGACGAGGGCCTGGAGAAATTGAGCTGGCGCCGTTTTGCGTCGGGCGGCTACGAGACGCTGGGACTGGTGATCGTGAATGACGTGATTTACACGTCGGGCCGCGACCAGATCACGCGTTATCATGATCTCAACGGTGACGGCGAAGCCGACTTTTATGAGAACTTCAACAACCAGTTCATGTCCACCGAAGGCTTTCACGAGTTTGTTTTCGATTTGCAGGCGGACAAGGCGGGCAATTTTTATTTCGCAAAAGCCAACCCGGTGAATGGCGGTGGGCAAGGCTTCGGCAACCAGCAGGCGTCGCGCGGAAA
The DNA here is from genome assembly GCA_043740915.1 of Verrucomicrobiota bacterium. Taxonomy (GTDB): domain Bacteria; phylum Verrucomicrobiota; class Verrucomicrobiia; order Limisphaerales; family JAYTXL01; genus JAYTXL01. The sequence goes on along the minus strand of JAYUBJ010000536.1, from coordinate 5,796 downwards.
CGGCACGGTGTGTTCGCACTCCGGCTGTTTGTTCAAGTTGAGCAAAGACGGCAGGAAGCTCGAGATTCTGGCCCGGGGTTTGCGCGCGCCGAATGGCATTGGCGTCAACCCCGCCGGCCAGGTGACCACCAGCGACAACGAAGGCACCTGGGTTCCCACCACGCCGATCAACTGGGTGGCGGGCGGCGATTTTTTGGGGGTGAGCAACAAACTGACTTCTGCCGAGGTGGCGAATGCCTGGCGGCCACCGCTCTGCTGGCTCTCGAAGCAGGATTATGACAACTCCGGCGGCGGCCAGGTCTGGGTGACCAGCGACCAGTGGGGGCCGTTCAAAGGCGAAATGCTCCACGAATCCTACGGCAAATCCAGTCTGTTCCTCGTGATGAAAGAGCAGCTTGCGAATGGCCAGATGCAGGGCGGCGTGGTGCGTTTTCCCCTGAAATTCACGTCGTCGGTGATGCGGGCGCGTTTTAATCCGAAGGATCAACAGCTCTACATCGCCGGCCTGAGCGAATGGCAGAGCAACGCCGCCAAGCCGACCGGCTTCGACCGCGTGCGTTACACCCGCAAGCCGGTCTATTCCGTGAGCGGCATCAAAGTTGTGAAAGACGGCGTGCAACTCACGTTCACGCAGCCACTGGCCACCTCCTCGGCGTCCGATGTCCAGAATTTTAGTGGCAAGCGTTGGAACTACGAGCGCGCTGAACACTATGGCTCGCCGGAATTCTCGGTGGAAAATCCGCGTCAGCCGGGCCGCGATCCCATCAACATCACCGGCACGAAATTGTCCGCGGACGGCAAATCGCTCACGGTGGAAATTGCCGATCTCAAGCCGGTGATGCAGCAGTCGCTCAAGTTCAATCTCATCGCCGCCGACGGCACGCCGATCGCGCAGGAAATTCAACACACCATCCATGCGATTCCTTGAACCGGCACGTTCGCGATTCGTGTCCTTGTATTGTAGCAGCCGACGTGAGGCGGCTCTGGCATTTCCCAGCTTCAGAATGATTCGCCTCACGTCGGCGGCCGCGAGGCTCATGGCGAGATTCCACCGTCCGCGCGAAGCCGCAAACCGGACTCCGGAAGCGGACCGCGAGTTGTCCCAACTCGCAGCGTGTGGCGGAACGGGGGCCGCTTCGGAAAATTTCAACGCGGAATTGTTGGCGCTGCGCTGCGGTTTGGGACAAACCGCAGTCCGGGAGAGAAAGCGCCGAGTCGTGTTCAGCCAGAGAGCAGCCTCGCCTTGCGGGCCGTGCTGGAAGCTGGCGCTCTGGTTCATTATCCTCTTCGTGGCCGCGCTGGTGCTGCTTTCAAAGACCACCTTCGCCCAAGCGCCAGCCAAGGCGTTGCCCGGACTCGTCGTCACCTACACCGCCGATGACAAAACCGACATTGCGTCCACACCCAATGTCTGGCTTTTTTTGCCTGGGGGCGCGGCGCCCACGCCATTCCTGCCCAGCGGGAAATTCACGGCCGTCTGGGCTGGCTTCATCAATGCCGACCTGCGCGGCGATTTCCAGTTCCGTGCGGAAGTCAGTGGCAGCGTGAAGCTCGAACTGAACGGCGTCGCGGTGCTCGAAGTCGTCGGCGACGGCAAAGCGCCTTCCGCCGCCAGCAAGCCGGTGCGCTTGAACAAGGGTGCGAACGCGCTCAAGGCCACGTTCACCAATCCTGCGTCGGGCGACGCGCTAATCCGTCTGCACTGGTCCGAGAAAGGCATGCTCTGGGAACCGATTCCCCTGACGACCTTGACGCGCAGCCCGGACCAGGCGGCGTTGGCCAAGGCCGATCAATTGCGGCAGGGTCGTGAATTATTTTTTGAGCACCGGTGCGTGAAATGTCACACCGGCCCCGCTGCCGTCCAAGGCGCGCCGGAATTGGCGATGGATGCGCCCGGCTTCGACGGCATCGGCGGGCGCCGAAACTTCGCTTGGATGGCTTTGTGGATTCTCGATCCGAAGGCGCAGCGGGCCAGCGCGCACATGCCGAAGTTGCTGCGCGGTTCGACGGCGGAAAAAGATGCGGAATCCATGGCGGCATATCTGGCATCGCTCAAGTCAGCGGAAAAGGGGGGTGAATCGGTGAAGGCGCCAGCCGAGGCCGGCAAGGTGCTGGCGGCAAATCTGAATTGTGCGGGTTGCCACAATTTTCCCGACGCCAAAGAGACCGCCGCGAAGAAGATTTCGCTGGCGCACATCAACTTCAAATTCCCACCGGCGAGTCTGGTGGCGTTCATAAGAAATCCCGGCGCGCATTATGCGTGGACGCGGATGCCGAAGTTCAAGCTGGGTGACGAGGAAGCGGCGCAACTGGCCGCTTATCTCAGTTCAAATGCACCCGTGGCCAAGCAACCCGGTGCGCCGACGGATGCCGCCGTTCTCGAGCGCGGCCAGAAGCTTGTGCAGACGACGGGTTGCTTGAACTGCCATAGTTTGAAGCTGGACAACCAATTCAAAACCAAGTCGCTCGCTGAATTGAAGCCCGAACGATTCCAGAGCGGATGTCTGCTCGAATCGCTAGTGGCGTCCACGGGCGCTCCCACCTTCGTGTTCACCAAGGAAGAGAGTGCGGCGTTGCAGTTGTTTCTTGCCACGGACCGCGCCTCCCTCACGCGTCATGCGCCGGTGGAGTTTGTCGAGCGGCAGACGCGGTTGCTGAATTGCAACGCCTGCCATGGACAGCTCGAGGGGTTTCCCGCGCTACCGCTGATTGGCGGCAAGTTGAAACCGGAATGGATGCGGCAGTTCATCGCGGGCGAGGTGGGCGACAAACCGCGTCCGTGGGTGGTGGCCCAGATGCCGGCGTTTCCGCAGAGCGCCGAGACCCTCGCCACCGGTCTGGCAATGAGCCACGGCTATCCGGCGCAGACGGCCGTCGAGCCGCCGGCCCCTCCCGAAATGGTGAAGATCGGGCGGAAATTTGTGGGCGCGGACGGCGGCTTCTCCTGCATTTCGTGCCACGCAGTGGGCGACCAAAAGGCAACGCAAGTGTTCGAGAGCGAAGGCATCAACCTCTCCCGTTCGGCCTCGCGATTACAGAAGGACTACTTTGCGCGCTGGCTGATGAACCCGTTGCGCGTGGAGCCGACGACGAAGATGCCGGTATATTTCGATGAAGAAACCGGCAAGAGCCAGTTGACGGACATTTTGGAAGGCAGCGGGGCGAAACAGATTGATGCGATCTGGCAATACCTGCGGCAAGGCGACCAGATTCAGCCGCCGGGAGCACCGTAGCGGGATCCAACCGGGATCGGTGACGGTCGCACTCTCAAAAGCATGAGACTAAAAAACTCCAGCATCAACCAAAAGGTCAAAAGAACGGCAATGCAGAGAACTACCTTGTCTGCCTGAGAACCACGTCTGAACGCTTCCACGCAAGCTGCGACACACGAAAGAATAAGCAGTCCACCAAATATCCACGCTGAGGACGCAACCGGCTCTGCGATCCATGTGCCCACCCCTGACTCAATGAAACGTCCAGGGAGCATCATCAAAAAGGCGAAACCTCCGACCAGCGGCAGCACAAGCGCCGCCCAGCCTCTCAATGTTGGAAGGTAACGCGACATAGTCGACGTCGAAACTGAGCGATGCGGGCGGCCGAGCGCATCCGTATTTGCAACCGGCGTGGCGCGCCCGCAGTCACTCCAGTGGCCTCGTTAGCCCGGATTCGCTTCGCGTTCCTCATGATAGACACCTCTCCCAACCCGCTGCATCTTCGATGCCGTAGCTACCCTACATCTCGAAGCCAAGCCCGACAAGTAAGGATGCCGCCTGCACTGGGCCAGATCACTTTCCGGTGTTTTTGAGGTTGGCCTCGATTTGCACCCGCAATTCTTCCGTGCGTTTGTTGGCATCAATAATTTGTTGGGGTGACAACTGTTTAGCCAAGCCATCACGCCCCAAGACCGCAAATTGGTCTCTCGCGGAGGCTAAACTATACCAAGCATACGCCTCCATGTAATCCTTCGCCACGCCTTGGCCATAGGCGTAGCAGGTGCCAAGGAAAAACTGCGACTCGCCAACATTCTGTTCCGCAGCCTTGCGATGCCACTTTACCGCTTCCGTGTAGTTCTGTTCCACGCCTTGACCATTAGCGTAGCAAAAGCCCAGCTTGAATTGAGCCAGGGCCAAATTCTGCTGGGCAGCTTTGCGAAACCATTTCACCGCTTCCGTCGAGTTCTTTTCCGCGCCCAGGCCCTTATAGTAGCAGGTGCCCAGATCGCATTGAGCCTGGGTGACATTCTGCTCGGCGGCTTTGCGACACCATTTTACCGCCTCCATGCGGTTCTGCTCCACGCCTCGACTGGTTGCATAACAAACGGCCAGCTTGAACTGAGACCCGGCCTCACCCTTTTCAGCTTTGGCCTGGTATTTTAGAAACTGTTCTTTCGTGGATAAAACTGCCGTCTCGTTCTTCTGGCCACAACCGCATGGAAATGCCAAACCGACGCCGCAGATCAGGGCGACCATGAAGGGGAAGCGCAACAAGGCAGCGGCGGAACTGGTGGTGCGAGAGATCATCGATTTGTCCAAGGCCTCGCGGCCCATGCCGACGCGGGCGAGAATCGGTTGATCAACCTATCCACCATGGCCGATTCCGACAAGGCAGATTTGTCAGCAAGGGAAAACACCGCCTACATCGCGCCGACCTCACTTCCGTGCGCTCTTGAGGTGGGCGGCGATTTCTTCAGGGGAAACCCTTTCGATTCGCGCCCGCAGTTCGTCTGAGCACTTCTGAGCCTTGGCGATCTGCTCCGGAGACATTTTGTTCTCCAAACCAGCATTGAGGTTTACCCATCCTCCATTTCTCTCCAACGTGCCGCGGGCCAGGTCAAGCCACGCATAGGCTTTTGCATAACAATTTTCCGCAAGGTAACCAATCGAGTCGGCGAGTCCCACGTGGGCCTGGCAGCCCCCGCACTTCTTGTTCAATGGGAAACCGTGCCCGGTCACAGACTGCCGCTACAGCATTTTGCAGCGGTCTCGATTTACAATTTCCAGCTTGCGTGAGGCGTTGGTGAAGGGACAATTCGACCATGAAACTTATTTCGACCTTGTTCCATTCCGTTGCCGTGATCGGGTTGCTGACCGTTCCGCTTCAGGCCGCGGACAAATTCAACGAACTCTCCGCCGCCGAAAAAAAGGCCGGCTGGAAATTGTTGTGGGACGGCAAGACGCTCGACGGCTGGCGCAGTTTCAAGAAACCCGGGCCGCCGGCGCAAGGCTGGAAAATCGAGAATGGCATCCTGACGCACGAGTTGAATGGCAACGGCGGCGACATCATCACCGGCCAGACTTTCGACAACTTCGAGTTCTCCTGGGAATGGTCGATGCCCCCCAAATCGAACAACGGCATCAAATATTTCATCACCGAAGAACGCGCCGCCGCCATCGGCCACGAGTACCAAATGATTGATGATTCACTGGTGGCGGATCATGCCGAGTCGAGCACCGCCTCGTTCTATCTGGTCGTGGCGCCGAAGCCGGACAAGCAGGTCAAGCCGTTTGGCGAATGGAACCATTCGCGGGTGATCGTGCAGGGCAACCATGTCGAGCACTGGCTGAACGGCGCGAAGGTGGTTGAGTATGAGTGCGGCAGCGACGCGATTCTCGAGCAGGTAAAGCAGACCAAGTTCAAGACCACGGAAGGCTTCGGCAAAAAATTGAAAGGCCACCTCTTGCTAACGAGCCACCATGACGAGTGCTCGTTCCGCAATTTGAAAATCCGCGAACTGCCGGCGAAGTAGGCTGCCGGGTATGGTTCTCAACCTCGGCGCCGGTCACCGCCCGGCCTGTA
>JAYUBJ010000535.1:0-4043 GCA_043740915.1 Verrucomicrobiota bacterium | reverse complement strand
CACATGCCCAACAACGCGGCTGGCCGGTCGCCACGAATGATGAATCTGGTTTCAGGAAAATCTTCGACGGCAAATCGCTCGCCGGCTGGGAGGGCGATACGAATTATTGGCGCGTGGAGGACGGTTGCCTCGTCGGCGAAGTCACGACAAACAACTTGCTCAAACAGAATTCCTTCATCGTCTGGCGCGGCGGCGAGACGCGTGATTTTGAATTGAAGGTGGCGTATCGCATTTCGGACCAGGGCAACAGCGGCATCAATTATCGCAGCCTCATGGTGACGAACGGCCCCTGGACGATGCGCGGTTATCAGGCGGATATTGACGGACGCAACGAATACACTGGGCAGAATTACGAGGAGAAAGGCCGGACGTTTCTAGCATTGCGTGGACAGATCGCCCGGCAGGTAGATGACCAATTGCCGCAAATCATCGGCTCGCTCGGCTCGACCGATGAACTGCTCGCCGCCATCAAGACTAATGACTGGAACGAATATCATCTTATCGTCAGCGGCAATACGCTGACGCATATCTTGAACGGCCGCGTGATGAGCGTGGTGATTGATGAGGACATGAAGAACCGGAAGTTCGACGGCCTGCTCGGCGTGCAAGTTCACGTCGGCCCGCCGATGAAGGTCGAGTATCGCAACTTTCGATTAAAGAAACTTTAGGGCGCGTCGGTCATTGATTTTAGTTCGATTGAACCGGCATCCAGAATGATGGCCAGTCCGGCGGATACCGTGACGTCCTTGGACGCTTGGGCGAGCGGACGGATGTCCATGGGTTTTCCCGGGGGCGAGGCATGCGGGCCGGCCGCACCGGACATCGCCGTGACCGTCAGTTGATAGTCGCCCGGTTCCACATCTTCCACGGTGATCGTGCCATCATCGCTGACCGTTCCCTGAAACGAGCGCATATTTTTTTGCGCGGTCCGGAATTCCTCGGTCTGCATGAGTGCCATCATCGCCGCTTGATTGGTCATGGTTTCATGAGGTATCGGCGGCATGGGCGTGTGCAGACCGGCGTAGACGTTCTGGCCGGGCTGCCGCGATATTCCGGCGGGCCATTGCAAGTGCGCCGTCACGGTGCAGTTAGAAATTCCCAGGTCGAGCGGGGTCGTTTCGCCCGAGCGGATTTCAAAAGGCGTTTTATTCCCGTGCATCCAGCCACCGCCGCCGTCAGACGAATTGAAATGAATCAGGCGCATCAATTCGTGTTTTCCCGGCGGTAGTTTGTCGATTGTCAGTTTGCCTTGCGTGTCCGTCGTAAATCGCGAGGCCATGAAATCAAACGCGATGGTTTCTTGCGAACCGTCGCCGAACTGCAGGCCGTATTCCCGCCCAACCACCGGCTTGCCCCCGGAAAAACAAGTCACCTCCAGGCGTCCCCACGGTTGCAGCCGCATCACCGGGTTAGCTTCCAGTTCGGCGGGCGTGGCTTCGGCATAACCATCCGCTCCGGCGGCGATGATGCGGGTGACGGCAGGGTCAGGTTGCAGCGTGAAGGTTCCCAGTTTGTCCGCGCGCAGCAACGAACCGCCCGTCTGTATATTTTTGCGTGAAAACCCGCCTTGAACCATGGCCAGTTTTGCACCGGGCGAAACCAGCCCGACATCCACTGCGCCCGCCGGACGACCATCCGGCGCGTAGATTGCCACGCTGATGGTGTGCGCCCGATGCAAGGTGACATTGAGTTCCACGTCGCCTTCATCAGCGGCAATCAGGCGCGAGACAAACGGCTGGTAGCCGTCGGCCATGAATTTCAAAAAGTAACCCAGGTTCGGCGTGCCGCTCATGACCCCTTCTTCGAAACTGTTGGAATAAGTGCCGCCGGAAAAATCCAGCCAGAACCGGCCGAGGGAACTCCACTTCGCGTTGGTGGTTCCTTCGATGGGATTCCAACTCGGCCAGCCTTGGGCGATGCGAAATTTCTGGATGCGCAGGCCGGTGGCTTCATCGAAAACTTTACCATGCACCACCAGCGCTTGGGAAAGCGTGATGAGATGCTCCGTATCATCCGGGCGAATCCGAATTTCCTGGGCGTTCAAAAACCCCGACGCCCGGGCGGTGAGTGTCATGTCACAATCCGGCGCATTGGTCAGCACAATCAACCCCTGCCGGTCGGTGGCGGGACTGAAATCCAGCTGAACTGGGACGGAATCTTTGTCCTCCCACCCACGATTGATGCAGTCATACCAGACGGTCGCTTTCGGAATGGGATTACCCTGAACATCCACCACCCGGAGGCGTAAAGCTTTGCCCGGCTTCACGACCAGGCGAATCGGTTCGGTGTTCTCACCCAGATTTACCTCCACGGTCGTGGCGGCAAAACCCTTGGCACTAGCCGTAACCAGTTGTTTGCCCGGCGGACAACCGCTGATGGCAAACGTGCCGTCGCCTTGTGTCTTGCCTTCGCGACTCTCCGATGAACAGACCGTCCCCACAAGCATCATGGCCTCCGGAACCGGTTCGCCGGCCGCATCCACCACGATGCCCGTCACGGTGATTGCCCGGCCAAGTTTGAAAACATGAGAGCCATCACGAAGCTGCTTTTCCAACGATTTGTTACGGCCCAAAGAAACCATGACCGACCCGACATAATTTGAATGCCGCGCGCTGCCGTAGATGAGTGGAATCATCTCGTCGGCAATCCGATTGATGCGCCATTTTCCGTTTTCGTCGGTGGTGGTTTCAATCCAGGAAAAGTTATGGCTTTGCGGGAGCTTGACCAAGGCCGGATCATCATTGTGGTTCCAGCCCACCTTCGCCCCGGCCACCGGGTTGCCATCGGCATCCACCACCTGACCGCCAATGGCCACGGGCCAGTCCACGCGCAGCAGATAATTGGTGGGAATCATTTCGCCATTCGGCGGGCGCCAGAGCAACCGGGTGTCGGCAAAGCCATCTTTGCGCGTGGTCAGTTCTAGTTCGGTGATGTTGGTCGGATAATCCACAGCACATTCGCCAAAGCGGTCGGACGTGAACTGCTTGCCCGTGAACTTGCCACCCGCCCAGCTGCGATATTCAATCGGCACGAGCGGAACAGGCTTGCCACCGTCTGCCGTCACGATTTGCAAATGCAACATCTGGGTGTCCATTTTGCGCGCGGGCTTGGCCACGATGGCCGACGCATTGGTTTCGGTCGCGGCGACCTTTGCCATCGCGGGCGCAGCATCGGTAACGGCGACGGTGGCAACTGGCGATTCCAGATTTTTCCCCGTTGTCGCTGCGCTGTGCGTCGCATAAACAAATCCCAGCCCGGCCACCACCGCCGCCGTCACTGCCAGCAACGCCGCCTTGGTTTTCAAGACGGCAAAAACTTGGGATAAAATGGAAGCGGCGCCCACGGCAGTCGCGCCTGCCAAAGCTCCGGCAACCACTTTGGCGGCCAGATGCGCCGGAGCGGCGACAAGCGCATTCGCCCCGAGCAATCCAGCCAGGGCCACTGCCGTCAAAGCCACGCCCTGTTTCGCGAGAACGTCGTGCAGTTTTTCCAGCGCGCGTTCCACGCGCATCCGGGCGGCGTTCTCCGTCAGCCCGATTTCAGTTCCGACTTCGGCGTAGGAGCGGTTTTCAAAATGGCGGAGCAGCACGGCCTCGCGTTCCGTTTCATCCAGCCGGTGCATGGCTTCATCCAGCAGCGGACTCAATTGCAACCAGTCCGGCTGTGATTCGGGAAGGGCAATAAGGTTGTTCATGGCATGAGCTTGTTGTTCGCGGTTGCTGCGGCGTTGTTCGGTGCGACGGGTGTTGGCGGCGACAAACCGGGTGCTGGTAAAAAGCCAGCCGGTCAAGGAGGTGTGGCCTGGAAGTTTCGCCGCCTTGCGGGCGAGATCGGCAAAGACCGACTGGGTCACGTCTTCAGCCAGATGCACGTCGCCATTGACCTGCCGCAGGGCCGCCGCATACACGAGATTGATGTGCCGGGTGACCAGTTCCGCAAACGCGGATTCCGATTGGTCGCGCACATAACGCTGGAGCAATTCGCCGTCAGTCATGTTCATTTGACCATATAACAACCGCCACCGCGAAAAACGCACAAACTTT
>JAYUBJ010000534.1:0-4044 GCA_043740915.1 Verrucomicrobiota bacterium | reverse complement strand
ATCCGCTCCCGGCTGGAGGCGGCCGGGTTTCAAGCTTTCGTCACCCACGAACTCGCCGCGTTAAGCATGGACGGCTACGCGATGGCCGCGGGCGGCGTCCTGGTGCAGGTCCCCGAACCCGAAGCTGAAGCAGCGCGGGCATTGCTTGACGCCGCAGATGCCTCCCCGACATGAAGCCATCCTGGCACCAGGCCCTCGCCCAACTGCAACAACAACTCGCTCCTGGCGAACTGCGCCGGGATGCCGCCACCTGCCAAAGCCACGCCGGCGACAAATGGTTTGCCACGCATTTGCCCGATGCCGTCGCACTGCCGCGCCGCGTCGAGTCCGTCACGGCCATTCTCCGCTTCGCGCACCAGCACCGGATTCCCGTCACGCCGCGCGGCGCGGGCTACGGCTACGTCGGCGGCTGCGTGGCGGTGCAAGGCGGCATCGCGCTTTCGCTGGCGCGTCTGAATCGGATCAAGGAAATTAACGCGCGTGATTTTGTCGCGGTGGTCCAGCCGGGGGTGCGCACGAAACAATTGCAGGAGGCCGTGGAGCAACGCGGACTTTACTATCCTCCTGATCCCGCGAGCCGCGCCGATTGCAGCCTGGGCGGGAACATTGCCACGAACGCGGGCGGGCCGCGTTGCTTGAAATACGGCGTGACGCGCGACTACGTGCTGGGGTTGGAAGTAGTGCTGGCCGACGGTACGCTAATCCGGGCCGGCAGCCGCACGCACAAGAACAAGACCGGCTTCGACCTGCACCGCCTGTTCGTCGGCTCGGAAGGGATGCTGGGCGTGGTGACGGAGGCGACGTTGAAACTGCTGCCCTTGCCGCCGTACCGGGCGTGCCTGGGAGTGGGCTTCGGCGCGATGAGAGATGCGGCGCGGGCGATTCGCGCCATATTTGCGGCGGGGTTTCTGCCTTGTGCCCTGGAAATTGCGGACGACTTCACGCTGGCCGCCGCGCGCAAACGCACCGGCAGCAAGTTCCTCGCGGGCTGCCACGCATTTCTTTTTGTCGAGTTGGATGGGCAGGAAAAATCCGTGCGCGGAGAAATCCGGCAACTCGAAAAGATCCTTTACGCGCAGCGGCCGGTGTCGTTCCGGCGCGCGTTTGGCGCCGGGGAAGTCGAGAAGCTCTGGGGACTGCGCCGCGAGTTTTCCTACTCGCTCCGCGACACGGGGCTGACGAAGTTAAATGAGGACATCGTGGTGCCGCGCGGGCGGCTGGAGGATTTATTTCGTTTCACGGCGCGCTTGCAGCGGAAGCACGGCTTGCCGGTCGCCTGTTTCGGGCATGCGGGTGACGGCAATATCCACGTCAACGTGATGGTGGATTACGCGCAACCCGGTGCGCGCGCGCGCAGCGAGGCGGCGCTGGATGAGCTGTTCCCGCAAATCCTGGCCTGGGGCGGCGTCATCACCGGCGAGCATGGGATCGGCCTGGCGAAGAAACCGTGGTGGCCGCTGGCCGCCAGTGAATCCCTGCGGGACTTGCACCAGACCGTGAAGCGGGCGCTCGATCCGCGACGAATCCTGAATCCGGGAAAATTCCTTTGACTCTAAAAGCGGCAGTTGAACCGCAGAGAAACGCAGAGAAGAAAAGGTGTGGGTTGCGCGGCTGCTTCCACCGCCGGATTAATCCCTCACCGTGTCAACTTGACTTCAGTGTCATGGCGTTATCTGCGTTCATCTGGGTTCATCTGGGTTCATCTGCGGTTTCCGGGTTTACACATCCAATTGGACCTACCCTTGCCCCGCCGTGCCGGGCCGGTAAAAAGAAAAAAGCCGCCGTGCGCAACACGGCGGCTGGGATTCGATGGGGAAAAGTCTAACGCCGGTCGCGGTAACCACCGCCGCCGCCAGAACCGCCGCCGCCGCCGCCGCCACGGCGCTCACCACCGCCGCGATAGCCACCGCCGCCCGGAGGACGCTCCTCGCGCGGGCGGGCTTCGTTGACCGTCAAGGGACGGCCTTGAAAATCTTTTTGATGGAACATTTCGACGGCCTTGTTGGCGTCTTCCTGCGAAGCCATTTCGATGAAGGCGAAACCGCGGGAACGGCCCGTCATGCGATCTTGCATGATGTTGACCGTCATCACGGTTCCGGCCTGGGCGAAATGATCCTGCAGGTCGTTTTCGGTGGTGCTGTAGGTGAGGTTCCCAACAAACAGTTTTGTGGCCATAGGTACTTTTTGTTTTCCGCTTGCTCCGCACTGATGAACGTTCCCATTGTTGGGTCTCAAATCGTCACCGCTAAAAAGCACCTGTTGACAATTTCCGAATCACTAGCTTCGCTGCGCGGACGGGGTATTTATGAACTTAACGCTTTCCGTGACAAGTAAATATTCACACTTTTTTGGGGCCGGAATCCGTCGTGATTTGGCCGGGTGTTTTGGTGCCAAAACCGCGGACCAGCACTACAAATTCGCCCTTCAGCGAACGCTGCTCCAACCGCGTGATCAGCTCGGCAGGCGTGCCGCGGAAATATTCCTCGAATTTCTTGGTCAGCTCCCGCGCCAATACGACCTCACGGCCCGGAAATACCGCGTTCAGTTCATCCAATAGTTTTTTAACGCGGTACGGAGACTCATATATCACCAGGGTGCCGGGAATCGATTTCAAGGCCTCCAGGCGATTGCGTCGTTGTCCTGATTTGTGCGGCAAAAAGCCGATGAAGTGAAATTCACCGGCAGGCAGTCCGCTCGCCGTGAGTCCGGCCACCAAGGCGCACGGTCCCGGCACCGTCTCCACGCGCAAGCCCCCCGCGATGGCCGACTGCACGACGCGTTCGCCGGGATCGCTGATGCCGGGAGTGCCCGCGTCGGTCACGAGGGCGACAATTTCGCCCCGGCGCAATCTTCCGACAATTTCCTCGCTTCGCCGTGCCTCGTTGAATTGGAAATAGCTGATCATCGGCTTGGAAATGCCGTAATGTTTGAGCAATTGTCCGGTGCGGCGCGTGTCCTCGGCCGCCACGAGGTGGCACTCTTTGAGCGTGCGCAAAGCCCGGAGCGTGATGTCCTCAAGATTTCCGATGGGCGTGGCCACCAAATAGAGGGTCCCGGGAATCAGCGGCGGCAGTGTTTTTTCCATTCCCCATTTCTAGCCGGAATTGGAAAAAGGGAAACTCCGATTTTGGATCTTCCCCGCACCCGGTGCCGGTTCGGAAGACATTCGTGGCGCGTTGCTTTCTTCAAAGGGCGGAAAGGAGTTTGTAGAGTCCGAACAAGAAAGCGCCTTCCAGAGCGAGGAAAAGGGCCAACGACACCAATACAACCAGCCAATCCACAAATTCCGTGATTCGCTTCATGGGATCAGAAATAGCATTGACCGTGCCATGCATCGAAATAACGGTTCCGCGCGAAAACTGGGAGGCCCAAGGAACAATTTCCGCTTCTCATTCGTGAGAGAACCGCTCCCAGTTGCTGCTTGGCCAGAAGCGATCCCTTACGCGACGGGTTTGCGCCAAACTTTCAAGGGAGTGAACTGGCTCGGGTCCAAAACGAAGCGGACACCGAACGGCGCGGCGTTCAAGGAAGCGATCCGAAGTTGTCCGTTTGCAATGTTCAGAGTCGGCCAGCCGGCCGGGCTGGGATGATAGAGGTCGCCATGCAGCCGCAACATCTGCTGCTGCACGGCCGCTGGATAAACCGAAAGTCCGGCCACGTAATGATGGCCGTTGCGTTCCACGCTGCGGATGCCGAGCGCCGCCATCACGGCGAGATCCTGCAACAGCGCAACGGGACCCTGGTTGCACAAATCTTCGCCGCTCATCAGCCAGGGTTTTCCCGGTTCCAGCCGCCGGTGATGTTCCAGGAGGCAAGCGTTGGCAATCCCCTTGAACACGCCTTTGCAATTTTTGTGGCTCGTGCCGGCGTAACCAAGCTCCAGCGCCGCCGGCAGACTGGCCGGGGTCGCATCCGATTCATCGATGATGATCGGCGGGCGGGCGGGCCAGGCCTGGAAAACCTCCGCCACTTCCGGCTGCAACGCGGCGTCGCGATGCAGCGGCTGCTCCACGAAGAGGAGATGTCGAAACAATTCCTGCATAT
>JAYUBJ010000533.1:0-4046 GCA_043740915.1 Verrucomicrobiota bacterium | reverse complement strand
TTGCCCCGACCTGCCCCTGCTCGAAGTTTCAATCAATGCAGGTGTCACTCTGCGGGACTTTTCAGATGACCAGATCGAAAGTGTCGCCGCCGACTTTAACAGCTACAAGGTCGCACGGAAAGGCGATCTCGCGTTCAACAAGATGCGCATGTGGCAAGGGGCAGTGGGCATCGCTCCCGCAGATGGTTTGGTGAGTCCCGACTACACCGTAGCCGTGCCTCTGGGTGAGCTTTTGCCGGATTACACCGAACTGCTTTTCCGCACGGGTGAGTTCAGCGCGGAGTGTTGCCGACATTCTCATGGGATCGTTTGGGATCGGCTGCGCCTTTATTGGGATGGGTTCCGCGATATTCGCGTTTCCGTCCCGCCGCTTGCCGAACAACGCGCCATCGTCGCGCACATCGCCTCGGCTACGGCCAAGCTCGACGGCCTGCGCGCCGCCACGGAGCGGACCATTGAATTATTGAAAGAACGCCGCGCCGCCCTCATAGCCGCCGCCGTCACCGGAAAAATCACCGTGCCATCCCGTGCGGTTTCGGATAAGAATGGAGGCGCGCATGAGAATTGACCGCCTCCATATCGAAAACTTCAAGAAGTATGCGAATCAAGAATTTGATTTTCACCCGCAGTTCACCTTGCTAGTTGGCGATAACGGTTCAGGAAAAACTACGATCCTTGATGCGCTGGCGGTAGCGGCAGGAGTGTGGTTGGTGGACGCACCGGATTCCACGCTAATCAGCAGTGGGCGAAACATTTTGCAAACGGAAGTCCGGCTTGAGCCGGAAGGCCGGGGCGACCGCATCCAATTTTCCGATCGCCGTCCGGTCGTCGTCAAGGCGACCGGCAAGATCGGTGAACATGAGAACGTGGAATGGGCCAGACAGATTAATCCCGACGGAATACGCACGAGCAACTTGAAGGCGAAAGAGGCGTTGGCGCATGTAAAGGACATTTATGCGCGCGATGCTGCTGGCGAGCGGCTCTTGTGTCCCGTGCTGGCATATTACGGGGCGGGCCGCGCGTGGATTGCTTCGAACGAACGGGTGAAGGACGCAAAATCAAATGGACCGGCCAGGCGATGGGGAGCCTTTTACGATTGCTTCAATGAGCGCATTCGTTTTGCGGAACTGCAAAAATGGTTTTTGGCGGAATCGATTGAACGGGGAAACCGCGCGGGCAAGTGGCGTCCGGGATTTGAGGCGGTGCGACGTGCGGTGCTGCGTTGCGTGCCGGGCGCAGAGGATGTCTGGTTCAGCACCGACCGTGAACAGATCGTGCTTTCCATCAATGGCAACGCGCAGCCATTTGGCAATTTGAGCGCGGGGCAACGCATGATGCTGGCTTTGATTGCCGACCTTGCGATTAAGGCCGTGACCCAAAATGCTTTTCTCCTGCCGCCGGATGAACTCGGCCATGACGACGAGCCTTTGCCACGGGTGTTGCGGGAAACGCCCGGCGTGGTACTGATTGACGAATTGGACGTGCATTTGCACCCCATCTGGCAACGGCGCGTCGCCACGGATTTGAAGGCCACTTTTCCCGGCATCCAGTTTATTTGCACGTCCCATTCGCCGCAGGTGATTGGTGAAGTGAAGCCGGAGGAAGTGCGAGTGTTGGACGCTGGCGAGGTGACCACGCCAACGCGAACTTTCGGCATTGATTCCGACCGGGTGCTGGACGAGTTGATGGATGGTTCTTCACGCAACCAGCAGGTAAAGGAAAGGCTAAGCGAGCTGGCAACCGCAATTGACCGGGAAGACTTTCCAAAATCCGAACAATTGCTCAAGGAGGTTGAAACCACTCTCGGTGAAGCTGACCCCGAGGTGACGCATTATCGGACGCTGATTAGTTTTCTGCGGGAAACCAAATGAGAGCCATCACCAAGCTGACCGAGCCGCCCAGCTTGGCGCAGCACCGCGCCACGGCTCGTGCGGATTATGACAACTACGGGGACAAGGACAAACTCCGCGGCCAATTGGTATCAGAACAGCGTGGCTTGTGTTGCTTCTGTGGCGGGCGGATTGTTGCTGACAGCAGCCGGATGAAGATTGCGCACTGGCTGCCGAAAACACCCAACCCCCAACATCAACTGGATTATTGGAATCTATTGGGCGCGTGTTTGGGAAATGAAGGCCAGCCTCTGAAGAAGCAGCACTGCGACACCCATCAACGCAACGACCGGCTTTCCCGCAATCCGGCCAACCCTGATCACCGGATCGAGGACTTCATCCAGTATCTTCCGGATGGCGAGATCAGGTCACACGATCCAGTTTTGGCACAGGAACTCGGGTGCAAAAAAGCGGATGGTGAGTTTGAGGAAGGCGTGCTCAATCTGAACCTGTCTTTTCTGCGAACCAATCGAAAGAAATCGCTAATTGCCTTTACAAAGTGGCTGAACAAAAGAGGTCAGCTTTCCAGACCCATTTTTGGAAATTTGATTTCCAGATGGCGAGGAGATAACCCCGGTGAACTTGAAGTTTATGCCCCGGTAATTGTTTACTGGCTTCGGAAGAGATTAGCCAGAGCATGAACACCGGCAGAGTTCAATATGCCCCCACGCATCGCCGAAATGGAATTTGAAATTGCCATCGAGTCCCATTTGCAGGCGAACGGTTGCCCTGCTGAAAGAGCGCAGTGCCGCCCTCATCGCCGCCGCCGTCACCGGTAAAATCACCGTGCCGATTTCGCCTCCTGACAGGGGCTTGCGGGTCGTGGTATGATTTGGATATGGCAGTTCGAGTTCCAGCGATGGTGAATGCGCCTTTGCTTGTTTGGGCAAGGGAGGACGCTGGCTTTACATTGGAGGCGGCGGCGGGACGGGCGGGCAAGGGCTTCCCCGTGGAAAAGCTGCGCGCGTGGGAAAGCGGTGCGGCGCAACCGACGCTCAACCAGGCTGAGAGGCTCGCTAAAATCTACGAACGGCCTCTAGGCATTTTCTCCCTGCCCGCGCCGCCGCAGTTGCCGCCGTTGGCGACCGAGTATCGGAGACTGCCGGGTGTGCGACCGGGCGCAGAAGCGCCGGAGTTGCGACTGGCCGTCCGACGGCTGGTTCATCGCCGCCGACTCGCGCTGCATCTTTATGCTGAGATGGGGGATGCGCCGCCGGATTTTTCCCTGCGAGCCAGAATGTCGGAAGATGTCGAGGTGGTGGGGGGAAGATTGCGTGAAGCCCTGGCGGTTCCGCTGTCAGAACAGATCGCATGGGTGAGCGAGTTTGCCGCCTATCGGACTTGGCGTGTGGCGGTGGAAAAGTTGGGCGTGTTGGTCTGCCAGATGGCGGGCCGGGGCATCGGTGAAGTGCGGGGAACTTCGATTGTGCATTTCCCACTGCCGGTGGCGGGGATCAGCTCGAAGGAGTTGCCGCTTTCGAAGCCGTTCACGCTGTTGCATGAAGTCGCGCATCTGGCCTTGGCAGCAGCGGACGAGGAGCGCCCCGCTTCGGATGAGGGGCGCGATGAGCCGGGTTGGCTGAAGGTGGAACGGTTCTGCGAAGGCGTAGCGGGCGCGGCACTGATGCCGCCCGAGGCGATGCGAAATGACGTGGATGTTGCCAGACAGCATCGCGAGCGCGATTGGAATGTCGCGGGCATGCGTCGCGTTGCAAAGAGGTTTCGCGTCACTCCGACAGCGGCGGCCACCCGTCTGTTGCGAATGGGCGTCATGTCGCCCGCAGCGTATGCGCGCTGGAAATCAGACTGGCAGGACTATCGCGACTCGCATCCTGAGCGGCAAGGGTTCGGGATTGCCACACCCGCCGAGAAAGCGGTCAGCCGCAACGGCCCGTTATTCACGTCGCTCGTGCTGGGCGCGTTGAGCCACGAACGGATTACTTCGGTGGACGCTTCGCATTATCTCGATCTGGGATTCGGGCATGTGGAAACCTTGCGGCGCGGCTGGAGCGAGCGACCTTCCGGACTGGCGGCTACAGCGGTCGAGTAAGGCATGTATTCAAATGAGTTCATCCGCGAGAACCAACGAAGCCTCATTCGAGACCGTCATCGAGTCGCACCTGCTAGCGAATGGCTATGTTCGCGTTGCCGAGACGC
>JAYUBJ010000532.1:0-4051 GCA_043740915.1 Verrucomicrobiota bacterium | reverse complement strand
TCGTCATGGAGTTTCCTCTAGGAGCGGAACCGGAGATCGCTTCAGCGATCACGGCAGTCGAGCCTTTGGCGGAGGGGTCGCCCGCGGATTCCGCCGTGATCCCGGCGCGCATTCTGGTGTTGGATGACGAGAAGTCCATCGCCGAACTGCTGGGTGAATTGTTGTCGGCACTCGGCCATCACCCGACTCTGTGCCACTCGGGGCCCCAAGCGCTGGAGTTGCTCGAAGAGAGTGATTTTGACCTGATCATCTCGGATTTCCGGATGCCGGTGATGGACGGCCAGGCGTTCTATGAGGCGGTGCTGAAACAGAAACCGGGACTGGCCAAGCGGATCATTTTTTTGACGGGCGACGTGGTCAATGAGGACACGCAGTCGTTCCTGCGTTCCGTGGGCAACCCGTATCTCGCCAAGCCATTTCAATTGAGCACAGTGGAGCAGGCGGTGGCGCAGGTGCTGCGCGAAAACACCGCGCCCGCCGCCACCAGCTAATCCTGCCCCCAAGTTACGTCCCCACCTTAAAGCAACTCCAGCACGCGGTATAATTCTTCGTCGGTATTGTAATAGTGCGGTGAGAACCGGAGGTAATTATTGCCGGCGCGATCGGCCCGCAGCGAGGTGATGATGCCCGCCCTGGTCAATCGCTGATGCCACGAACTCAGATCTTCCGCACCGCGATGGATGCTCGTGATGCCGCTGACGTTTTCCGGCGCGGTGGCGGCCTGCAAGACCGTGAATCCTTTCGCCTGCAGCGCGGGCACGAACCACTCGCGTTTGCGCCGCAGTTCGGCGGCGATGTTTTCCACACCCAATTCGAGGATCAGTTCCAACGCGGCTTTCAGTCCGGCCAGGCCCGCGATGTTGTGGGTGCCCGCCTCGTAGCGCCGTGCTCCGGTGTGGAAGACTATTTTCTCCTGCGCCGTGTAGTTGGGGCATTGGATATTGTTCCACCCATGGACCATCGGACGCAAAAACGGTTGCAACGCCTGGCGCACAAACAGAATCCCCGCCGCACAGGGGCCGAGCAGCCACTTGTGCGCGTCCGCGGCAAGGAAATCCACGTGCTCGACCGTCGTCGGAAATGCCCCGAGCGTTTGAATTGCATCCACGCAGAAATGAATGTTGCGCGCATGCAGCGCCTGGCCGAGGGCGGCCAGTTCGACCCGATAACCGGCGACGAAATGGCAGGAGGCCAGCGCGACCAATCGCGTGTGCTCATCCACCTGGCCCAGCACGTCGAGCGGACGGATGCGGCCCAGTTCGCGGACATTGAGGAAGCGCACCTCGACGCCGCGTTCGGCCAGCGCCATCCAAGGATAGACGTTCGCGGGATAGTCATCGAAATAGACCAGGGCGTTTTCGTGTTTGCGGAAGGACAGGCCGGCCGCAATAAAACTCAACGCCAGCGAGGTGGGGCCCACGAAGGCGATTTCGTCGGGTTGCGCGTGGAGCAGTTGCGCGGCTAGTCCGCGGGTTTGGCGCAGCAACGCGGCGAGGTTGGCTTCCTGATCGCCCTGCATGCACTCGCTGAGGTAGGCGCGCATGGCTTCGGCCACGCGGTGGGGCAGGGGGCAAACCCCGGCGTGGGCGAGGAAAACTTTGTCGCGCGCCACGGGAAACTCCCGGCGGCGAAGTTCCTCGTTGGAAAGAATTTCAGCCAACGTCATGCGGGAAGAATTCCGGAGGCCGCGGCGAGAATCCAGAACAATTGCGCGGCGCAGCCATGACGATTCCGTTCAACCACGAATGGACACGAATTAACACGAATGAAAGGTGGGATTTTTGACCTTTGGTGTCGTCCGAGAAAGACCCCGGCTCGGTGATTTCGAGTCCTCGGTATCAAAACCCAAGCCAGTCTGTCCGGTTCGCGTCGATGCGTCGCTTCCTCCCGCACGATCCCGGTTAAGGACCAAGAAACTCCTTCATGTTATTGAAATAACCGCTGTAGAAACCGACCACTTGATAGGCGATTTTCAGCATGATCGCGAGGTAGGCCAGGATCGGAAACCACTTGGCCAGGACTTTCAATTTACGCGAACCTTCTTCCTGATAAAGGCTGTGCAGGCGGCGCAACGTCTCGTCCAGTTTGCCGCTGATTTCGCCGCTGTGGTAGAGGTTGGCGAATAATTCCGGAAACTCCTCGCAGGCGGAGAGCATTTCGGAGGGGGTCTTTCCGCCAAATTCCAAGCTGGGCCGCCATGCCAGCACCGCGCGGCGGAGGGCGGGTGAACCGCTGGCCGTCGCCGCCAATTCCCAGGCGTTGATGATCGACAAGCCGGCGTTGATTAACGCTTCGAGCGCCGCGGCCAGGCGGCCCAGGGCCAGACTGCGGCGGGCAGTGCCGAGGATCGGAATGAATCGGCCAATCTTTTCGATCAGTGCGCGCCACACTTCGCCATGCTTGCCCTGGCAGGCCATGAGGACCAAGGCGACGACTCCATACATGGGCGCGAGGATGCCCAGCGTCTCCACCAGGTAGGCAACCAGGTTGCCGGACGTGAAAAACTTCGGAAAGGGGCTGATGAAAATGGCGAAGTGGAGGATGAACAATGGATACGCCAGGTTGGTCATCACCTCGCGAACCAAAGCGGCACGCTCCTCATAGTAGCCGGCCAGTTGTTTGAAACAGATATCCAGCCGCCCGCTGTTTTCGCCGGCCTCGAGCAGCGCGATGTCAAACGATGGCACCCAGCCGCCGATCAACTCGAGAGAGTGGGTGAAGGTTTCACCCTGTTCCAGATGCGCCCGGATTTGTGCGAGCGGAGTACGAAACGCCCGGGAGGGAGGATTGCGCCGGAGCATGTCAACGGCCTTGTGCAACGTGAGGCCGGCCTCCTGCATGGAGCCAAGTTGATGATACAACTCGGCGCGCAGGCTGAGTTGTTTGGGCGTGACGATGATGGCCATAACGCC
Organism: Verrucomicrobiota bacterium; assembly: GCA_043740915.1. Lineage (GTDB taxonomy): Bacteria > Verrucomicrobiota > Verrucomicrobiia > Limisphaerales > JAYTXL01 > JAYTXL01. Next base: position 1,139 of record JAYUBJ010000532.1, on the reverse strand, counting down.
CCGCCGCTGCGCCGGGTCAGGCGGCGGCTTTGTCGAGGCTGGCTTTGAGATCGCGCTTCGAGCGCATGCCGACGATCTGCTCCACCACCAGGCCGTTCTTGAAAATCAGCAGTGTGGGTATCGCCGTCACGCGATACTGGCTGGGAATTCCCTGGTGCTCGTCGATGTTGAGTTTGCCGATCTTTACCTTGTCGGCATATTCACCCGCGAGTTCATCCAGCAAGGGGGCGATCATTTTGCAGGGGCCGCACCATTCGGCCCAAAAATCGACCAGCACCGGAGTGGTCGAACTCAGGACTTCGGCGCCGAAATTTGCTTCGGTCAACGTGACGATATTTGCTGCTGCCATATATAGATAAGCGTGGGAGTGAAGGATGCCAGGTGGGCCGGGGGAATCGCTCGTCACCCGCGGATCACTGGTTGAACAAATTTGTCAACATCTGGACACGGACCAGCGCGCCGATGCCAGCCAGCGCGGCGAACACAGCGAGCACCAGATCCAGTACGCTCGCCTGGGTGGTTACCGCAGTGGCCGCAGGTGCGCCCACTGGACCTGCCGCCGGCTTGGCCATTTTCGCACCCTTGGCGGGCGCGGCCGTGGCCGGTGCGGCGGCCGTGGCGGCGACCGGTTTCGCCGCCGCGATGGTCATCGCAGCCGGTGCGGCGGCGGGCGCGGACGCGGCGGCCGCTTGAGTTGGGACGGAAGAAATTTTAACCGTGGAGGAGGCCTCGTGCGTGGTGGCAGCGGCGGTGGGGATCTTGATGCCCGGGGCGGCGCCAGCGGCTTTGGGAGGCAGATTCAAACGGACGGTGTCCGACCCGGTCTTGGGCGGCAGGCTGATGCGCACCGTTTCCTTCGGCTTCGGCGGCAGACTGATGCGCACCGTTTCTTTTTTTGGTTGCACCTTGGCCTCGGCGGGCTTGGGTGGAACGGCACCAGTCGGTTGGGTGGGTGTTTCGTCAGCCATAGGTTGTTTCGTCGGCCAAATTAAGGTTCACGCTATCCGGTGTCAAACTCTTATTGCCAACCGCGCCCGGGCGGCCATGGCCACCGACAAAGTCGAATGGGGAGTGATTTGTTTGGAAATCGGGGCGAGTGAGATGCTGACGGTGGCTCGCTCCATCGCCTCCTCCGTGTG
>JAYUBJ010000531.1:0-4059 GCA_043740915.1 Verrucomicrobiota bacterium | reverse complement strand
GTTGAGAGATCTATTTTTGCACAGCGCCGAAGACCTTTTTCAACAAGTCCGAACTGCGGGCGATCGGGTTTTCACGGATGCGCTTTTCTTCGTCCGCGATCTTAAGGAACAGGCCGTCCAGCGCCTTGTGCGTGACGTAGGCGTCAATGTCCAGGGCGTCCTTGCCCAGCACGGATCCACCGCCCAAAAGATTGCCGAAGGAATTGGCCTTGCCGACCCGGTCCATCATTTGTTTGTACGCCACGGTGACGCCGGTGGACTCGGTGGCTTTCTTGACGATGGGCAGAAATCTCTCGTGAAGATTCGTCTCGCTCGTGCGGCGGAAATAGGCGGTGGCGGCGTTGTTGGTTCCGGTGAGAATCGCTTTCGCATCGCCGAGGGTCAGCTGCTTGATGGAATCTCCCAGCACCGGCGCCGCTTCGGGCACGGCCTGCTCCGCCGCGCGGTTCATGGTGGTGATGAATTCATCGGCCAGCTTCTCCTGCCGCAAGGTGCGCAGCGTTTTCTCCACTTTCTTCATGCTCTCCGGCAGGGGGATTTTGACCTTGAGGTCGTTGAGAAAGCCGCCGTCCTTGCCGAGGGCGCCGACGGCCTGCTGCACGCCTTTGCCGAGCGCTTCCTTGAGGCCGCCGACCACCTGGTCTTGCGACAACGCGGCCAGCGCCCCCGAGGGAGCCGCGAGCGTATTGGTGCCCTTCTTCCTGGAAAGGCCGAGTTGATCCAACAGGTCAGCGCGCGCGTCAAGGGCCAGCAATAAAGACAGGCACAAGGCCGTGAAGAGTTTGCGCCGGGAAATCATTGCCGGGGAAGAAACGAGCGGGTGGGTGTTCATAACAAGTTTGGAAATCAGGCGTCCGATTCACGGAACCAAGGAACTTGTATTCCAACTCTGCGCAATAATCAATGAATGTTGGACGGGCTGATTCGTGCCGGGCGTAACTCAGCCGCGGTCCTCAAGGACGTCAGCCATTCCGCATCTGGTGCTTCACGACGTTCGCATCCTTTTCATCCACCGGGATGCGCATGCAGTAGAAGCTGCGGTACACGAAAATCAGGCCGACAATGAAGATCACTCCGCCGATGGCATGCTTGAGCATGGGTTCCATCTTGACGGCGATCTCGACAGCCAGGAGGCCGAAGAGCGTGGTGAACTTGATCACTGGATTCAGCGAAACGGACGACGTGTCCTTGAAGGGATCGCCCACGGTGTCGCCGACCACCGTGGCGGCATGCAGCGGGGTATTCTTCATCTTCAACTCGACTTCGACGATTTTCTTGGCGTTGTCCCACGCGCCGCCGGCGTTGGCCATGAAGATGGCCTGGTAGAGGCCGAAGAACGCCATGCCGATCAAATAGCCGATGAAGAAAAACGGATCGAAGAAGGCCAGCGAAAGCGCGAAGCAAAACACCACGATGAAGATATTGATCATGCCTTTTTGCGCATACTGCGTGCAGATCTTTACCACCTCTTTGGAGGCCTCGGTCGCCGCGGTGGTGGCGTCGAGCTTCATATTGTCCTTGATGTAAACCACCGCGCGGTAGGCGCCCGTGACGACGGCCTGCGTGCTCGCGCCGGTGAACCAATAAATTACCGCGCCGCCCATGAGCAGGCCCATGATCGCCTCGGGATGCACAAGGGAGAGTTTTTCGATGGTATCCGGATAAATGCCTTTGAGCATCATGATGATGCCGAACACCATCGTGGTGGCGCCCACGACGGCGGTGCCGATCAGCACGGGCTTGGCGGTGGCTTTGAAGGTGTTGCCGGCACCATCGCCCTTTTCGAGTTGGTGCTTGGCACCCTCGAAGTCGGGCTTGAAGCCGAAGTCACGCTCGATTTCGGCGGTGATGCCTTTCTTCGCTTCAATCTGGGAGAGTTCGTAAACCGACTGGGCGTTGTCGGTCACCGGACCGAACGAGTCCACGGCGATGGTCACCGGGCCCATGCCGAGAAAGCCAAACGCCACGAGGCCGAAAGCAAAAATCGGGGCAGCGAAGCGGAACTCGGCGGGCATCATGGCCTGGACGACTTCGTGGCCGGAGAAGTAGTAGGCGCCCACCATGAGTGACAGGATGCACAATCCGGTCCAGAACGCGGAGAAGTTGCCCGCGACGAGGCCGGAAAGAATGTTGAGCGACGCGCCGCCCTGGCGCGACGACGTGACCACTTCTTTTACATGTCGGCTTTCCGTGGAGGTAAAAACTTTCGTGAATTCCGGGATCAGCGCACCGGCAATGGTGCCCAGCGAAATAATGGTGGAGAGCACCCACCAGAGGCCGGGTTGGCCGGACAGGTTGGCGAGCAGCAGGTAACTGGCGGCGTAGGTGACCCCGATCGAGATCAGCGAGGTGATCCAGACGAGGTTGGTGAGGGGATGTTCGAGGTTGAAATCCTTGGATGCCCCCCAGACGGCCTTGGCGACGCCATCGTTGACAAGGTAGCTCACCAGCGAGGTGATCACCATCAGGATGCGCATGGCGAAGAGCCAAACAATCAGGGTGGCGCAGAGCGGGCCGTCGGCGGCCAGCGCGATCGCGAGGAATGCAATGAGCGCGACGCCCGTCACGCCGTAGGTTTCGAAGCCGTCGGCGGTCGGCCCGACGGAGTCACCGGCGTTGTCACCGGTGCAGTCGGCGATGACCCCGGGGTTGCGCGGATCATCTTCGGGGAGGTTGAAGACAATCTTCATGAGGTCGGCGCCGATGTCGGCGATTTTGGTAAAGATGCCGCCGCAGATGCGGAGGGCACTGGCGCCGAGCGACTCGCCGATGGCAAATCCGATGAAGCAGGGTCCCGCGAGTTCGCTGGGGAGGAAGGCGAGGATGCAGATCATGAAGAACAGTTCGGTGGCGACGAGCAGCAGGCCGACGCTCATGCCGGATTTGAGCGGGATGAGCAGGGTGGCGAGGGGGTTCCCCTTGAGCGCGGAGAAGGCGGCGCGGGAGTTGGCGACCGTGTTGATGCGGATGCCGAACCACGCGACGCCGTAGCTGCCGAGGATGCCGAGCACCGAGGCGAGCAGGATCATCACGACGTGCCCTGGTGATTCTTTGGAAAGCACGCCGAAGTAATACACCATGCATACCGCGATGAGCGCCCAGAGCACGGCGAGGAACTTGCCTTGCTGCCAGAGGTAGGTTTTGCACGTCTCCCAGATGATCTGGGAAACATCGCTCATGGACGAGTGCACCGGCAGGTTTTTCGTCTGGAGATATTGGACCCAGCCGTAAACCACGCCGAGCACGCACACGACCAGGCCGATCATCAGTACATTCATGCCGGAGAGCGAACCACCAAAGAAGCTGACGGTCTTGAGGTCGGGGATGCGAATGTCGGATTCGCTGGCGAACCCGGGCAGCGAACCCAGGCAGAGCAGGGTGAAAAGAACCAGACTTCCGAGCTTCGATTTACGATTTAGCATAGGTCGATAGACAAAATTTCCACGTCAGCCGCCGTTTTTGGCGACACCACCACAGTTGTATTGATTAACTACCAGCGGATTAACGCCCTGCAAGTAATGGAAAGCGCGCAGCCCGTCAAGCGCTTTCGCCCAACGGCGAACGCGCCGAATGAAGGTGGTTGAATTGATTCTACGCGGGCAAAAGCTAATCCACGTTCGCCGGCCTGGCGGGCCGGAGGGCGACGACGGCTGGACTTGGCGCGGCCTTTGGCCACCACCAAAGCGCTCCGCGACCTGTAGCCGAAACCTTCAGGTTGCGTGGGGTGTATGAACGCCAGAGAGGTGTTCAGTTACGGGTCGTGTTCGCGAGCGGTCGGGGACGCCGCCTAAAGGCGTGCGGCTACAAAAAGGAACTGACTGCGGAATGCGTGTCTGGCTGAGCCCGCTTCCGGTTGCAGCCACTCTCCGCGGAGCAATAGGAAATCTACTTCACGGCCGCTGATTTTGCGGGCGCGGCCGGTTTGCCCTTCAGCAACTCACCCAGATTGTATTGGGTGTAGCGCGTCTGGCTGGCGGGATTTTTGGAGTCGGCGTTCGCCACCCAGAAGTCCAGCGTGTCGGGCGCGAACAGGACGGAATGGATGTTCGAATCCATGCA
>JAYUBJ010000530.1:0-4070 GCA_043740915.1 Verrucomicrobiota bacterium | reverse complement strand
GTGGCCCGGCGGGACGGGCAGGTTGCCCGTGCTACCCCGTTCAATTTCGGAATCCGCGCTCAATCCAATTTGATGCGGAACGCCGTTGTGTCGCCAATCAAATCAGCCAGCATCTCGTTCGCCTCGACTTCCCGGATCGGCAGATACTTTCCCGTGGCGCTGGCGAGCACGACGTCGTGGGCGTCGCGCAATTCGCCGCGCGCCAGGAACAGTTTGTTGCGACGATTCTCGGTCAACTCCGCCGTGACGGTGATTTCCTCGTGTGGCCGGGCTGGTTTCAAATAGCGGATCGTGAACTCCGCGCAATAGGCGAAGCGCCGCGTTGGCACCGCGCAGGCCCAGACCATGGTCTCATCAAGCAGGGTCGCGAGAATTCCGCCGTGGACCGTGTGCCGGAAACCGATGTGCTCGGGCCGCGGACAAAACCGCGTGCGCACGAGGTGCCCGTCCGTTTCAAATTTCAACCGCAGGCCAACCGGGTTGGCTTCGCCGCAAACGAAGCAGGAATGCGTATGGGGCAAGGTCTGCATGGGCTCAGATCGTCGGAATTTTTCTGCGGAGAGTCCAGCGGTAAAGCGTCCCCATGGAGGGCTTGGCAGCGCGGGTCCACAGATCGCCACGCGTCCCTCCATTTGAAATCCGAAATCCGAGGGTCGAAGCCCGAAAGAAATCCGAAATCCGAATCTCGATCAGGTGCGCGGTGATCCCGTCGTTCGGATTTCGGGCTTCGGATCTCCGCCACTTTAACGAGTTGCGATTCTGTTAAGAGCAGTCCTGTCCCGAGCGGGAGTGCGCATCTCAGTTTCCTGCCCGGTCGTTCCGAGGTTCCGGCCGTTCTCGCTCGCGCCCTCGCTGCCCAAGCACCATGCACTCGAGGGCCACGCATGGCCCGGCACTTCCGCTCCCGGACCGCAGTTTGTCCCAAACCGCAGCGCGTCGCCAGCCAACCCGCGTTGAAATTTACCCAAGCCGCCTCGGTACCGCCACGCGCTGCGAGTTGGGACAACTCGCGGTCCGGTTCAGCCACACCTTTTGTGGCTTCTCACGGACCATGAATTCTCCCGGACTCCCTGGCAAGAAACTGAGATGCGCCCCGAGCGGGATAACTCTGCCGATTCCGCTGGTAACGCCGGGGGTGTTTCTGGCGTCATTGGGAACATGAACTGGCGTCAACTTTTTTTCGTGGGAACCGTCGCCCTCGCAGCCGGGCTTTTCGCCCAGGAAAAGCCGGCGGCCGAAACACCCGCCGCCAGCGCCCTGGCCCGCAGTTACCAACGGATCTTCAAGGCGCTCGACAAAAATGGCGACGGCCAATTGACGCGCGAGGAGGCCGGCGGCGCCACGTGGTTCGATCGCTTCGACCTCAACGGCGACGGCGTGGTGACCCTCGAGGAAACACGGATCATGGCCGGTCAGGTGGCCCGCCGCGGCGGACTGGACGGCAGCCGGTCGCTGCCCGGAAAACCCGAGAACAGCGGTGCCGCAGCGGATGAATCTCCGCGCCAGGGGCCAATGGTGTTGCCGGCGGCAGGACACGGCGTGGGACGGTTGGTACCGGATCTGAAGTTCACCGACATCCACGGCCATTCCGGCAAGTTGTCCGATTTCAAATCCAACACGGCGCTCGTCATCGCATTCACCAGCACGAGTTGCCCGGTCACGAAAAAATACGCGCCAAGCCTCGCGCGGCTGGAAACAGAGTTTACCGCCAAAGGCGTGAAGTTTCTCTTCGTGAATCCGACCGCGAGTGATTCGCTGGACAGCATGAAATCGGTCGTCAAGGAAAACGGCTTCGCCGGGCGTTACGTGCATGACCGCGACGGGAAGTTCACGTCTGTGCTCGGCGCCCAGACCACCGCGGAGGTTTTCGTCCTCGACGCCGCGCGCACGCTTACGTTCCGCGGCGCGGTGGATGACCAATACGGAATCGGTTATGCGCTCGAGGCGCCGCGCCGCGCGTATTTGAAGGACGCGCTCACCGCGGGGCTGACGGGTCAGGTGCCGCAAATCGCCGCGACCACGGCACCGGGCTGCGACCTCGAGGTGAAACCCGCAGCGTCGTTGACGAAGGACATCACGTACCACAATCGCATCTCACGGCTTATCCAAAACAACTGCCTGGAATGTCACCGCGCCGGTGGCGTCGCCCCGTTCAGCCTGGCGAGTTACGAGGACGTGAAGGCCCACGCCGGCATGATCCGCAAGCAGGTGGATCGCGGCGCGATGCCGCCCTGGTTCGCCGCACCCGTACCGGCAACCGACCATTCGCCGTGGGTCAACGACCGTTCCCTCACCACGCCGGACAAGGCCGACCTGCTGGTGTGGCTCGCCAGTGACAAACCGCTGGGCAATCCCGCCGATGCGCCGCTCGCACGGGCGTTTCCAAAGGGCTGGCTAATCGGCCAGCCCGACCTCGTGGTGCAGCTCCCGCATCCCGTCCAAATCCAGGCCACCGGCGTGATGCCGTACCAAACGCTCACCGCCGAGACCACCTTGACCGAGGACAAATGGGTGCAGGCCTACGAAGTCCAGCCGACCGACCGCGAGGTGGTGCATCACGTCATTATCAAGGTCCGTGAGCGCAGCGCCAAAGCTCGAGGTGGAACCGACGGCAACGCAGGCGAAGAGCGGGAGGGCTATTTCGCGGCGTATGTCCCGGGCAACAGCCACAATATTTTCCCCGCCGGCTTTGCGAAAAAACTCCCCGCGGGCGCGACCGTAAGTTTCCAGATTCACTACACCCCCAATGGCAAGGCCACGACGGACCAGATGAAACTTGGTTTGGTGTTCGCCCCCGAGCCGCCCCGCCACCTGATTCATGTCGCGGGGGTGGCCAATGCGCTGTTTGAAATTCCGCCCGGCGCGGACAGCCACGAGGTCAGCGCCCTCATCAAGCTGCCTTTCGACACCACGGTGCTGGGCTTCATGCCGCACTTGCACGTGCGCGGCAAGGCGGCGCGCTACGAGGCGACGCTGCCCGACGGCACGAAGAAGTTGCTGCTCGAGGTGCCCCGCTACGATTTCAACTGGCAGCTTCACTACCAGTTCGCCGAGCCGATGTCGCTCCCGCGCGGCACCACCCTCACCTTCACCGCCTGGTATGACAACAGTGCGACAAATCCCGCGAACCCCGACCCGACCAAGTCCGTGCGCTGGGGCCCGCAGACCTACGACGAGATGATGCTCGGCTACGTGGAATACTTTGTCCCCAGCCAGAAGTCGCTGACCCAGGTGAAGGCAAATGCACCATGAATCCAAAAATTGAAATCTCCGCGCGCGCGTTCCTCTTGTTGCTCATCACGGGATTAACGGCGTCCAGCGCACCGGCACCGAATTCCAACTGGCCGCAGTTCCGCGGGCCCGGCGCGGCGGGTGTGAGCGCGAACGCCAAGCTGCCGGACAAATGGTCCGCCACCGAGAATGTCGCGTGGAAGACCGACCTCGCCGGGCGCGCGTGGTCATCGCCCATTGTGTGGGGCAATCGCGTGTTCCTCACCTCCGTCGTGAACCTTGGCGAATCCGAGCCGCCCAAGAAGGGCCTCTACTTCGGTGGCAACCGGCCCGAGCCGTCCAAGGCCGAGCATCAGTGGAAGGTGCTCTGCCTCGACCTCGCCACCGGCAAGGTGCAGTGGGAAAAAATCGTGCACCACGGTGCGCCGCCGACGGCGATTCATCTCAAGAGCAGTTACGGCGCGGAAACACCGGTGACGGATGGCGAACGCGTTTACGCCTACTTCGGCAATGTCGGCGTCTTTGCCCTCACGCTCGATGGCAAAGATGTTTGGTCGCAACGTTTCGAGCCGCGGAGCATGCGCTACGGTTGGGGGACGGCGGCATCGCCCGTGCTGCACGGCGGGCGGCTGTTCGTCGTGAACGACAACGATGACCACGCCGAAATGCTGGCGTTGAACGCCAAGACCGGCGAACAACTCTGGCGCGTGGACCGCGATGAGAAAAGCAACTGGGTCACGCCGTTCGTCTGGGAGAATGGCCGGCGCACCGAACTCATCACGGCCGGCACGCGCGCTGTCCGCAGCTACGACCTCGACGGCAAACTGCTCTGGTCGTTC
>JAYUBJ010000529.1:0-4072 GCA_043740915.1 Verrucomicrobiota bacterium | reverse complement strand
GGCCTTCAATGACGACAAGCCGTATGATCGCTTCATCCTCGAGCAGTTGGCCGGCGACGCGGCGGGGGCCGAGGTGGCGACGGGTTTTCTGGTCGGGGGCCAATTCGACGATGTCAAAAGCAACGAGGAAAAATTTCGCTTGATGCAGCGGCAGGACGAGCTGGCGGACATGATCAACACCACCGGCACGGCGTTTCTGGGGTTGACCCTCGGCTGCGCGCGCTGCCACACGCACAAATTTGACCCGATCACCCACACGGATTATTTCGCGTTGCAGGCCGTGCTTGCGGGTGTGGATCACGGGGAGCGTCCGTTTCAGACCCCCGCGCACGAGCGCAGCCGGCAGCAGGCTGCGGTCGTACAGCAAAAGATCGACGCGCTCCGCGGGCAACTCGAGCCGTTCAAACTCAAATTGCGCGAGCCGGTCAACGCCCGGCAAAACAACGAAACCTTCCCGCCAACGGCCGCGCGGTTTGTGCGCTTCACGATTCTCGACACCAACGACCATGCGGAGCCGGCGATTGATGAACTGGAAGTGTGGTCAGCGGGCGAGGCATTGCCGGACGGCGACCGGATTTATGCGCGCAAGGTTTTTGAAACTGAGCCCCCGCAAACCGCACTGCTGCGCTTTACCGCTGATGACCACGCCATCGTCTGGATCAACGGGCAGCGCGTCGCGGAGAATCACAACTGGCCCACGCCCCAGCAGGTGGACGTGAAACTGGCGCTGCGTGCCGGCACCAATGTCATCGCGGTCGAAGCCTGGAGCGACGCGGATCCTGCGGGTTTGCTGGTGCAACTGGCGCTGCAATTTGCGGGCGGGCGGCAACAGTTCATCAGCACCGACACGAACTGGCTGGTTTCGCGCACAGCAACGAAGGACTGGCAGACGATGGCTTCCGCTCCCCCCGGCTCTCTCAACGGAAAAAGTCTGGGAAAACTTGGCGTCGCGCCGTGGGGCGACGTGCTGGCGAAGCTGGTAGGTGCTTCAACTCCCAGTGCGAGTCCCGCGCCGGAATGGATCTGGTCGGGCACGGTGAAACCCGTCAACGCGGCGCTGGCCTCGGCCGGCGCCAAAGTGACTTCGTCCGGCAATCAGGCGGGCAACCGGTTACGCCATCAACTCGCCTTCATCAATGACGGCATTCCCGGCGACAAACGCTCCTGGATTTCGAACACGAAGGGCCAGGGTTGGGTGGAAATCGAGTTGCCCAAGCCGGTGCCGGTGGACCGCGTCACGTGGGGACGCGACCGTGAAGATGCCTTTGTGGATCGGCTGGCGACAAAGTACCGCGTTGAGGTCGCAACCGAACCAGGGCAGTGGCGCACGATGGCCGGGTCGGATGACCGCCTGCCGTTCGGCGCGACTGAAAATGAGCGCCTGCGTTATCGCCGCGACGGTTTGTCGGCGGAAGAAAGGAAGCGGGTGGACGCGCTGGTGGCGGAGTTGCAGGCGCAGCTCACCTTGTTCAATGATCTTTCGGCGCTGCCCATGAAAGTTTATGCCGGTCAATTCAAGCAACCCGGCCCGATTCACCGGCTCAACCGGGGTGATCCGGCGCAGGCACGAGAAGTGGTCGGGCCCGACACGGTGGCGGTGCTGGGCAAACTGGATTTGGCCGCGGACGCGCCGGAGCAGCAGCGGCGGGTCGCGCTGGCCCGGTGGATCACGAGCGTGGAAAATCCGCTCACGGCGCGCGTCATGGTCAACCGGATTTGGCAGCACCACTTTGGCGCGGGTCTCGTCGTTACGCCAAACGATTTTGGCACGCAAGGCGCGCGGCCGTCGCATCCGGAACTGCTCGACTGGCTGGCGCGGCGGTTCATCCAGAGCGGCTGGTCGGTGAAACAAATGCACCGATTGATCCTCGCCTCGAACACGTATTGCCAATCGAGCGCGCCCAATCCGCGCGCGCAGGTGGCGGACGCGGGCACGCAATTGCTCTGGCGTTTCCCCACGCACCGGCTGGAAGCGGAGCCGATTCACGACAGCATTTTGTCCGTCAGCGGCGCTCTCGATTTGAAGATGGGCGGCCCGGGCTTCAACGTCTTCGAACCCACGCGCCATCACGTCCGCATCTACAATCCCAAGGAACATCTGGGACCGGCCGAGTGGCGGCGGATGATTTACATGACCGGCGTGCGCATGGAACACGACGCGGTGTTTGGCGCGTTCGACAGTCCGGATGGCGGATTAGTCTGCCCGAAGCGCAGCCGCTCGACCACGGCGATGCAGGCGTTCAATTTGCTCAACAGCGATTTCCTGATGCAGCAGGCGGATTTATTTGCGCAACGGCTGACGCGCGAGGTTGGGGAATCGCCGGACAAACAAGTGCGGCGCGCCTTTCAACTCACCATGGGTCGCGCGCCGGACGCGACGGAAATGAACGCGGCGAAAATTTTAATCAAGGCCAATGGCCTGCCGGCGCTGGGCCGCGCGCTTTTTAACGCCAACGAATTTTTGTTCCTGCCATGATCGCACCCCATCAAATCTCCACTGCCGGCCGCCGCCTGCTCGATCGCCGGGACTTTCTTGGCCAGGCGAGCCTTGGCCTCGGCAGCATCGCGCTCGCGCATTTGTTGAACGCGCAGGGCCTGCTCGCCGCCGAGAAGGAGGCCGACGAAAAGAAGCCCTCCATTCGTCCCAAGATCGATCCCGCGCATCCGTACGCCGCCCGCCCGCCACACCACACCGCCAGGGCCAAGAACGTCATCGTGGTGTTTTGCTCCGGCGCGATCAGCCAGGTGGACACGTGGGATTACAAACCCGAGTTGATCAAGTTTCACGACCAGCCGCTGCCCGGTGGGAAAAAAGTCATCTCTTTTCAATCGGAGAACGGGAATCTGATCAAGAGCCCGTGGGCCTTCAAGCCGCGCGGGCAGAGCGGCAAAATGGTTTCCGAACTCGTGCCGCACCTGGCCGAGCTCGCGGATGAAATGTGTTTCATCCACTCGATGACCAGCAAGTCCAACACGCATCGGCCCGGTGAAACGTTCATGTCCACGGGTTTCACGTCGGAGGGTTATCCGAGCATGGGCGCCTGGGTGGGCTACGCGCTCGGCACGCCGGACAAGGACCTGCCGGCGTTTGTCGCCATTCCCGATCCGCGCGGCGTGCCGCAGGCGAGTTTCGACAACTGGGGGCCGGGCTTTCTGCCGGGCGCTTTTCAAGGCACGCCGTTCAACGCCGCCCAGCCCGTCCGCAACCTGCAACGGCCCGCGCGCATCGACGCGCGCACCGACGCGGCGACGAAGGATTTTCTAAAATTGCTCAACGACCGCCACCTCCAACTCTTCCCGGGCGACAGTGATCTGGCCGCGCGCATCGCGAGCTACGAACTGGCCGCGCGGATGCAATTGAGCATTCCGCAGATTACCGATCTTTCCACGGAGCCGGCGCACATTCTCAAACTCTACGGCGCGGATGACACGGCGAACCCCATCAAGGCTGGCTTCGCGCGCAACTGCATCCTGGCCCGCCGGCTCCTCGAGCGCGGCGTGCGGTTTGTCCAACTTTTCAACGGCGCGCAAGGCACTTCGCAGCCCGGTGACACGAATTGGGACGCCCATGCCGACATCCAAAATCAATACGCCGTCCACGGTCCGATTCTGGATCAGCCGGTCGCCGGCCTCCTGCGGGATTTGAAACAACGCGGGTTGCTGGCGGAAACGTTGCTGGTGTTCTGCACCGAATTTGGCCGCATGCCGTTTTTCCAAAAAGGATCGAAGGGACGCGACCACAATCCGGACGGTTTCACCTGCTGGCTGGCGGGAGCCGGCGTGCGACGGGCGTTCAACTACGGCGCCACGGACGAGTTCAGCCATCGCGCCGTCGAGCACGTGAGCACGGTCCATGATTTTCACGCCACGATTCTGCATCTGCTCGGCCTCGACCACGAGCGGCTCACCTTTTATCATAACGGCCGCGAACAGCGCCTGACCGATGTGCATGGGCAGGTCATCAAGGAAATTCTGACGTGACCCCGGTGCCGCAAATCCTCCGCGTCGGTGCGTGGGCGGGATTCGCGGTGGTGTGGCTTGCCCAGTTGGCCGGTTTGTTTCCGCTGCACTG
>JAYUBJ010000528.1:0-4078 GCA_043740915.1 Verrucomicrobiota bacterium | reverse complement strand
TTCTGAATTATGTAAAATCGAGCGCAACCGCGGGCTCGCCAAGCGTCGTTTCTGCCGTGGAGGTGGTAGAGCGGAAGCAAGTAGGGGTGTTTTCCACGGTCACTTTGTCGTCCAAGGATGGCGGTGCGTTGGTCGCCTGGCTGAACGACAATGGATTCGTAACTCCCACCAACGTCATCCCTGTGATCGCGGACTATGCACGGCAAGGCTGGCTTTTTGTTGCGGCCAAGGTCAACCGCCACACGGAGGCCGTGGCCAAAGCCGTGCCGCATCCATTGGCATTCACGTTCAAGACGGAGAAGCCGGTTTATCCATTGCGCTTGACTGGCATTGAGAACGGGGCGTGCGCCGTCGAGCTTTACGTTTTTGGAGCGCAACGGGCAGCAGTTCCACATTTCAAGGTTGAACATTGCCATGCGCCGGATTATCCGGCGATTGACCTGAACGACCCTTATGAAGGCGCGCAGTTTCCACTTCCAGGAAACATCCGAGTTCGTAACCCGGAACTCCGTAGACTCGTCAAACAATCGGCGGTGGCAACCAAACTGACCGGCAAGTTGTCGCCAGCCGAGATGACGTCGGATGCTTTCATAAGCTGGATCCCCTTCGAGGCGGCATTGCCAGTCCTCTATAGCCGCCAAGCCGCCGCAATTTGTGCGGTCAATCTATTTGTTGGTATGGCCGTAACCGGCTGGTTGTTGCTGGCGGCTTGGTCCAAATGGGGGCGGGCCATTCGATCTATGTGGAAGGCACGCACGATTCTGTTCGCCGGAATCGGGTTGGTTGCCTTGTTGGCATACTTCGCGATTCCGAAGACAGACATTGTGTTGATCAAAAGAGGCTGGTCCAGCATCGTCATTTTTAAAGTCCTGAACGGTTATATTCAGGAAGCTGCCGTGAATCGAGACGACGCCGTCAAGGCCGGCAAATATGCCAAGCCACTCACTTTTGTAGAGCTTCGGCGACTGGCGCAAGCCACGAAGTTCTACAAAAGCGAGTTTCCAGAAATGTTCGCGAACCCTTTTACCGGCCAACCGCTCAAGCACGAATCTACGCCCGGCAACATCATCTTGCGAAAATCCACCAACGACGTGGATTGTGTCTGGTTTGACATTGATGGCATCGAGCATGTGCTGGCCACTGTTAAGGAGTAACCTGAATCGGTTTCCTAGCCGAGCAATTGGGGATCGCCGGGGAAATTTGCAAAGTTAGTTTTAGGCTCGCCCTCATCCTAACCTTCTCCCCCGGGGAGAAGGAACAGCAATGCCGAGTTTTCTATAATGCGGATGCGTATCTGGTAAACCCAGCCGCACAAATGTTCAAGGAAACAGCGAACGATTCTCCTTCTCCCCGGGGGAGAAGGCCGGGATGAGGGCGAGCGTTCAACCAACTTTCGGTGCCTTTGATTTCATCGGCCTCATGTATACTCCTCAGTCAATACAACGCTGCTGGCCCCCGTCCGCTGATTTCTTGCAGTTTGCCTTCCGTGTCCCGCACTGCTTTACTCCCATCATGTTCGCCAAAGTGGTGCGGGGGATCTTTTTCCTTCTGCTGCGGCTGCCGCTAGCCGCACTGGCAGTTGGCAAAGTTTTCTCCCGCGCCATCGCCGTCAAAACCACCATCCCGGACCAGCGGGCGCTGATCCATTACGCGGATGGCACGGAAACGCTGGTGATCGAAACGTCCTTCATCGGCGCGGGAACCAACTTCGCCTGGGTCGTGCCGGTTCCCTCGACGCCAAAGGTGGAGGCGGTGTCACCTGCTTTGTTCCAGAGCTTAGAGTTCAATTTCAAACCGTTGCTGATCCCCAAGGTCACGCGTTATTATTTTCTAATTTTGCAGGTGACCGCGCTTGGTGGTTTGATTCGGCACCACAGCCGCCACGGATTCAAAGGCTACGGGCTCATTTTTTCCTGGGTGCTCCAAAGCGGAGACGCGCAGTCAGGAGGATTTGGATCGGAAGCAGTGCTGAGCCGCTGAGAAACTGTCTGAGAAGGCTCCTGCCTCACGGCGATTGTAGTTTGGAGTTCCGCCTGGAGGCGGTTCCAGTGCTCAGCCGCCTGAAGGCGGAACTCCAAACCAAGGTTTTAAAAACGGTCTCGAAGCTGTGCGCGCCTCACCTTGGCTCCGGACCGAAATCCATTTTGCCGGCCTTTTCCAGCCGGATCATTTCCGCTGTGTATCCCAGCCGAAAATTCGCGTGCGTGAATTGATATCCCAATTCCATTTTCAACTTCCGGTTCTGGACTTTCTTGTTCGTCAATCCACGCTTGCGCCCGGCAGTTTCCGCCTCGGTGGCAAACGGTGGCATCCATTTGCCGAGCGCCTCGGAGAGCCAGCGGAAAAAATGGATCTGCGCAATCGGCTCGTCATCCACGGCGTTGTAAATCTCGCCAACGCGACCGCTCTTGAGCGCCGCCACGATCGCGCCCACCACGTCGTCGCGGTGGATCATGTTGAGAATGCGCGAACCGTCGCCCGCAATCCGCGCCTCGTTTTTCAAATATTGCAAAAACAGATGCCCGCGTTCTGGTCCGTAAATTCCCGCCACCCGCAAAATCAACGCCGGAAACTTTTTTTCCGCCACCGCCGCCAGCAGCAGCCGCTCCGTCTCCACCAGCACCTGGCTGCTGGGACTGGCCGGCTCGGTCGGGCTGGTTTCCTTGACCGACGACCCATCGATCTGGCCATAAACGCTGGTGCTGCTGGTATAAACAAACTTCTTAAGCGGCGTCGGCGCCAGCCACGCGATCAGGTTGCGCGTGCCCTGCAAATATACCGCGCGATAGTCCTCCGCGTCGCCTTTCGTGGAGGAAACGGTGTTCACCACCCAGTCGAACGGGCCCGGCAATTTGGCCAGATCTTCCGGCTTCGTGACATCACCGATCAGCGGTTGGATGCCGGCCGCCGCCAGCTCCGCCTCGCCCGCGCGACTGCGCCGCAGACCAAACACTTCGTGCCCCAGCCGCGCCAGTTCCGCGCCGAGCGGCACGCCAACATAGCCACAGCCCACAATCAATACGCGCATGGCACACTGTAGCCTCGCGCTGTGCGGTGCGTCAGCAACAGAGTTGAACCCAAATAAACGAAAGTTGGAATCGCCACGAAAAGGCACAAAATCAAAAACATCCCAATGCAGAAACCCAGCACAATCGTCCCCCACCACAAAGTAAGCCCTAGCAGCCTGTTGAAAAAGGCATGTTTTGAAAAACTGACCCTCTAAATCATTGGGGTTTTCGCATGGTTTCGCGATTGAAAAAGTAGGGGTGAGGAGTCTCTAACTTACTCTTCAGAAACCGACGAGATTTGAGACTCGTCACCTCTTCTCCTACAAAGAAAACAACTTTAACGGGCTGCCAGCCGACAGGCTTTCAGTCTGTTTGCGCCTCTTGTGCCTTTTTGTGCCTTTTTGTGGCCAGTTCACCCGCTTTTTTCTAGGATGCTGATTGCAGATCATGCGTCGCCGTGTAGGTTCACGCATCCGAATGGGCAACCAAACTGACATCCTGGAAACGACCGCGAGCACAACCGCCACCAAGGGTGCGCGGCCCGAACTGCTCGCGCCGGCCGGCGATTGGGAGTGTGCCAAGGCCGCCGTCGAGAACGGGGCGGATGCGATTTACTTTGGACTCGAGCGGTTCAATGCCCGGATGCGGGCGCATAACTTCACCGAAGCCGACCTGCCGAAGTTGATGGAATTCCTGCATCGCCGCGGCGTGAAAGGCTACGTCACCTTCAACACGCTTGTCTTCCAGAACGAACTCATCGACGCGGAGCAATACCTGCGCGCCATCATCGCCGCCGGCGTGGACGCCGCCATCGTGCAGGACGTGGGCATCTGCCGCCTGATCCGCCGGCTCTCGCCGGATTTTCCCATCCACGCCTCGACCCAGATGACGGTGACGAGCGCGGGAGGCGTGGCGTTCGCGAAGGAACTCGGCTGCAACCTCGTCGTGCTCGCGCGTGAATGCTCGATCAAGGAAATTGAAAAGATTCGCGGGAAAGTAATCAGTGAATCAGTGATCACTGATTACTCTCCCCTTCCTTTGGAAGTCTTCGTCCACGGCGCGCTGTGCGT
>JAYUBJ010000527.1:0-4090 GCA_043740915.1 Verrucomicrobiota bacterium | reverse complement strand
AATCCCAAATCCAGCACCGCCAAGGACGCGTCCGAGCGCAAACTGGTGGACGCCAAAATCCGTTATGCCACGCTTTGTTTTGGCGTGCCGGTGCGGATCCTAAGAGACCCAAACTCGAGGGAGAAAGGGGCGGATAAAATTGTGGCCGAGCTGCGCCGGGACGAGGCGGCCGTGGACAGCGAACTGGCCTGCCTGCCGCAACTGGAGCGAAATCCGCCGCTGCTCAGTTTTCTGGCCAACCCCTTTTACACCACCACCAATGCGGCGCTGCTGCATCCCACCAACGGAATTTTGCTGGTGGCGCGGCTCGATGGCCCGACGGCGGCGATTGCGCGCGGCCTGGTGGACAAGGCGCTGCAGGCGGAAACCAACGGCCTGTGGGGGCGCGCCTATTTCGACGCGCGCGGGTTAACGAACGGAGCCTACAAACCGGGTGACGACTGGATGCGCGGCGCGGCCGACATCAGCCGTCGGTTCGGCCTGGAAACCATCCTGGATGATCGGCCGCCCACCTTCGCGGCCGGTTTTCCGATGAGCCAGATCGCGTTTTACGCCGGCTGGTATGACGGCGATGTTTCCGGGCCGTTCACGCGGCCCACGGTGGAGTTCATGCCGGGCGCGTTTGCCTACCATCTCCATTCCTTCAGTGGCAGTGCGATTCGTGATCCGAACCGAAACTGGGTTGGGCCGTTGCTGGCCAAAGGTGCCACCATCACGATGGGAAGCGTGGATGAGCCGTATTTGGACGGCACGCCCGACATCGCCACATTCATCGGCCGGCTGACTTTTCTCGGCTTCACTTTTGGCGAGGCGGCCTATGCGGCGCAGAGTTCGCTCTCCTGGCAGACCACCGTGGTGGGGGATCCGTTGTATCGGCCTTTTGGCAAAAGCCCGCAGGACCAGCATGTCCAATTGCAGCGGAGCCGCAGTAAATTGATCGAGTGGTCCCATTTGCGCGTGGTGAACCTTAATCTGGCGAAAGGCACCCCCATCGCGCAGGCCATTGCCTACCTCGAGCCGCCGGCCGTCAGCGGTGCGAGTGCGGTGCTCCAGGAAAAGCTGGGCGATTTGTATGCCGCCCAGGGCAAGCTCGCCCCGGCGGCCGGTGCCCACGAGCAAGCGCTGAAGTACTCACCCACACCGCAACAAAGAGTGCGCGTCCTGCTCCTGCTCGCCCGCGAACGCGTCTCGCTCGGGCGCGAGCCGGAAGCGGTGGACACGTACCAACAATTTGTGAAAAGTTTCCCCGAACACCCGGACTTGCTCGCCGTGTATCAAAAGTTGCTGCCGCTGGTGGAACATCTGCAAATGAAAAGCGAAGTGGAGCATTGTCGGAGTGAGATCAAGCGGCTCACTTCGAAATAAAAAAGGTACGGCGGACTCCGTGCCTTTTGGGAATTCAATTTACCCGGCGAACTCTCTACGCGCCCATGCCCTCCTCAAACGAGCCGGCGGCGACGGGGAAGCAGAGGTGGTCGCGCACGTAACCGATGGCGTTGGCGCTCGTGGCGTCGAGGTCGCGATACGCGCTCTCGGCTTCGACGATCAGCGGCGCGGTCTTGGTGCCCATGATCTGGCAGTAACGCTGGGGATAGCCAATGTTGATCAGCATTTCCGCATAGCGCGCCAGGTTCAAATCACCCGTCGCGAGGTCGGTGAACTGCATCGCGCGATCCGGCCAGTTGGGGGCCATCATGCGGAGCGGAATCCCTTTGCGGATGACAAAATTCTTGACGTGGCACGCATAAACGCGCGGGCCGACTTTACGAAAACGCGTCTCCCAATCTTCGCCTTCCCAGCAATGCGACGGATCGGCGTTGACGCCCAGGCAGGGATCGTTGTCGCAAATCTTCACCAGCGTGTTGAAATCATCCGCGCACATGGCGGCCGTGCCAGGATGGATCTCGTGAGCGAGCTTGATGCCGAGCTTGTTGGCCCGCGTGCGCAGACGTTTGGTTTTCTCCACGAATCGCTCCTGGCCTCTTTTGATCAAATCGTAGTCGCCCCCCGCCCAAAAACCCCACGGATAACCGGTGGCCACTTCCCAGCCAAACGCGGTGCCCCAGAACATCGGCACAATCTTTACGCCCAGTTCCGCGCACAGGCCGAGCAGGCGGACGAGATAATTTTCCGTCCAGGTTTCAATCGCCGTTGGTGATTTCTTGGCCACGTCGGCCGGGATGAACGGACGGATGGTGGGACTGTTGGTCCACGCAGTGGTATGCACCCAGAACGGGCAATGCGCGGACACGCCGTCGAGCGTCATCTCCCGCTGCGTGAAGGCGTCCTTGATCTCCTGCGCGCTTTTGAATTTGCGGCCGTCCTGGAGCATGTAATTGGACGGCTGTGCCCCGGTGGCGCCGGCGGCCTTCGCGTAGTCCAGAAAATCCGCCAGACTTTTTGCCCCGTGCTGGGCTCCCTCGACGCTAGGATGGAAACAGTTTTGTGCCATATATGAATTGGGTTGATGTCGGTGACGGGGTTATCTAATACCAATCCGAGGCACGAAATGCAACTTGAATCCTCCCGACACTTGAATCCTCCCGACACTTGAATCCTCCCGACACTTGAATCCTCCCGGCGCGCGCGATCCAGGGCGCATCTTACTTTATTGCAACCCGATCCTGGGAAGGTTTTCAGTGAGCGGGTGCTGGTAGTGGCACGGGCGTCCCGCCCGTGAGTTGCTGGTTGGTGCAAACGCTGGGTTTGGCTGAATCACACGGGCGGGACGCCTGTGCCGCTACGCTGCAATAAACTGGGATACGCCGGACAGTCCGGCGGGGTTGATTGTTCGCGCCGGACTACGGGCGGTCTTTGGGTTTGTTCGCGGCGGAATTGGCGCGTTCGCGCAAGATCCAGGCCACGAGCACGGGCCCGAATCCAAGCAACAGCCCGACCGGCATGGCGAAGATACCCCAAAGATTCAGATCAAAAATCATGGCGCCACCTATAGTGCGGCCGCGGCGAATGTAAAGCAAATCAAGCGTCCGCATACCCGCGCGGATGGGTCGTGTGCCATTTCCAGGCGCTGGCCACGATCTGCTCGAGCTTGGGAAACTGTGGCCGCCAACCCAACTCCCGGAACACCTTTTCGGCCCCCGCAACTAAGCTCGGCGGATCACCTATCCGGCGTGGTTTTTCCACCGTCGGAATCGTTTTTCCGGAAACGAGTTCGCAGGTGCGGATGACTTCCCGGACCGAATAACCTTCGCCATTACCGAGGTTGTAAAAGCCCTGCCGACCAGGCGGCAGCGCCAGCATATGCGCTTGGGCTAAGTCCGCGACGTGAATGTAATCCCGGATGCAGGTGCCGTCGGGGGTCGGGTAATCGGCTCCGAAAATTTCGCATTGGGGCGCCTGGCCGAGCGCGACCTTGAGCACATTGGGAATCAGATGCGTCTCGATGCGGTGGTGTTCGCCAAATTGCTCGCTGGCGCCGGCGGCATTGAAATAGCGGAAGGCGACGAACTCCAGTCCGTGAATCTGGTGATACCAGTGGAGCATCCGCTCGAACATCAGTTTGGATTCGCCGTAAGGGTTGACCGGGCACTGCGGCAAATCCTCAGTCATCGGCACGCGCTCCGGCAGTCCGTAGGTGGCGCAGGTGGAACTGAAAACAATTTTCTTCACGCCGACCGCGACCGCCGCGTCGAGCAGATTCAAGCCGCTGGCGACATTGTTGCGGAAATACTTCCCCGGATTGGCCATCGACTCACCGACCAGGGCGTGGGCGGCGAAATGCAGAATGGCCGCGGCCTGGGCGATTTTTAGGGCCGACTCCACGGCTCCGCGGTTGTTCAAATCTCCGCCGATGAAGGCCGCGCGCGGATCCACGGCCGCGCGGTGTCCCTCGGAAAGATTATCAAAAACGGTGACGGCATGTCCGGCGTTCAGCAACTCCTCCACGCACACCGAGCCGATGTAACCCGCGCCGCCCGTCACAAAAACATTCATGCGCGGAAAAACTAGGCCGCTTCCACCGGTGACACAACGCAAAAATCCGGCGGGCTGTCGGGCAGGCATTACGGGGCGGCCAGCGGAAAAATCACGCGTACGGTGGTGCCCTTGCCCGGCTGGCTCTTGATCCGCA
>JAYUBJ010000526.1:0-4107 GCA_043740915.1 Verrucomicrobiota bacterium | reverse complement strand
CGGAATACCGGTTTCAAATTCTACAACTGTTCAGCTTCTCCGGCGGACAAACCCAGGCGGACATTCGCAAAGACCGTTTCACGCTGTTCCCGTTTTATTTTCAACAACGCTCGGCCATCACCAACGACAATTACACCGCGTTCCTCCCCTTCTATGGCACGATCAAAGACCGCCTGTTGCGGGATGAAATCCATTTCTTCCTGCTGCCGCTCTACATGCAGACGCGCAAGCGGGACGTCATCACGGACAACTATTTGCTGCCCTTCTTTCACCTCCGCCATGGGGATGGATTGCGCGGCTGGCAGTTTTGGCCGCTGGTCGGCAACGAGCACAAAGACATCACCACGCGCACCAACCGCTTCGAGGACGTGGAAACCGTCCCCGGCCACGACAAGTTTTTCACCCTTTGGCCGTTCTTTTTTTACACCAAACTCGGTCTGGGCACGGAAAATCCCGAGACCACCCACGCGTTGCTCCCCCTTTATAGCGTGATGCGCTCGCCCAAGCGCGACTCCACCACTTATCTCTGGCCATTTTTCGTCCGCACCGACGACCGGGAGAAAAAATATCATGAGTTCGCCGCGCCTTGGCCCTTAATCCTGTTCGCGCGCGGCGAAGGCAAGACCGCGAACCGGGTCTGGCCTTTGTTCGGCCACGCCCACAACGCGGCAAATCTGCAGAGTGATTTCTATCTCTGGCCTATCTACAAATACAACCGCGCCCAGGCCGCCTCGTTGAACCGGGAGCGCACGCGCATCCTCTTCTTTCTGTTCTCGGACTTGAAGGAGGAAAACACCCGGACGGGTGATGCCTTGCACCGCACCGATTTTTGGCCGCTGTTCACCGCGCGCCGCGGCCTGGACGGCAACCGGCGCCTCCAAATCCTCGCGCCGATCGAGCCCATCGTGCCCAATAACAAAAGCATCGAACGCAACTGGTCGCCGCTCTGGTCGCTCTGGCGTTCGGAATCCAACGCCCAATCCGGCGCCACCAGCCAGTCGCTGCTCTGGAACTTCTACCGCCGCGACACCACGCCGGCGGCAAGAAAGTGCTCGATTGTTTTCGGGCTTATCCAGTATCAATCCACGCCGGAAGGTCATCACTGGCGGTGGTTCTTTTGGCCGGCGACCCGGTCGCACCCGGCGATGGCAGCCCCATCCAAGTCCTGACCGTTTTATGTTTCAAGACATCGGCCAAATATTGATCCTTTTCTGGCGCACGCTGCAGGCGCTCCCGCTGACCTGGCGCCACCGCCAGAAGGTGTTCGACCAACTCTTCGAAATCGGCAACGCCAGCCTGTTCGTCGCGTGCGTCCTCTCGTTGTCCATTGGCGGCGTCCTCGCCCTGCAAACCGGTCCGGTGGTGGCCGAACGGGGCTTCTCCGGCTTGATCGGCGGCATGGTCGGACTCTCCATGTGCAAAGAACTCGCTCCCGTGATGATGTCGATCCTGATCGCGGGCCGCATCGGTTCTTCCATCGCCGCAGAAATTGGTTCCATGGCGGTCTATCAGGAAATCGACGCGCTGCGCACCATGAACATCAGCCCAGTGCATTACCTCGTCCTACCGCGCCTTGTGGCGATCAGTTGCGCGCTCCCGTTGCTGGTTATTTTCTCCATCCTCGTCGGCTGGCTCGGGGGTGCGTTCGTGTCCGTCTTCAACCACCAGATCAGCATCTCGTTCCAAGCCTACTTCAACAGCCTGCGCAACATGGTGGATACGGGTGACATCGTCAACGGGCTCATCAAGAGCTTCGCCTTCGCCGTGGTCATCGGCATCATCTCCTGCCACCAGGGATTGCAAACCATCGGCGGACCGCGCGGCGTCGGCCGCTCTGTCACCAAGGCCGTGGTGAACTCGATTGTGGTGATCTTGCTGCTCGATTATCTGCTCACCAGCGTTTTGCTCAAAATCCAGAAATGAGTGCGCCCGCTGCCATGAATAACAGCCACAGCGTCAACGTGACGGTACGCGGACTCCGCAAAAGTTTCTACGGCGAGCCGGTGCTCAATGGCGTCGATCTCGACGTCGTCCGGGGCGAAATCTTTGTCATCATGGGGCCGAGCGGCAGCGGCAAAAGCGTCCTCCTCAAACATATTATCGGCCTGGAAACGCCCGACGCCGGAGACATCCTCATCGAAGGCCAGTCGATCCAGGCCCCCGGCGTGCTCGAACATTACCGCCTCGCCATGGTGTTTCAGTCCGGCGCGCTGTTGAATTCCCTGACCGTCGGCGAGAATGTCGGCCTGTACCTCACCGAACACCAGCTCAAGCCCCCGGCGGAAATCGCCCGCATCGTGGCGGAAAAGCTCGCCATCGTCGGCTTGCAAGGAGCGACGGACCGGCTGCCCGGCGAACTGTCCGGTGGCATGCGAAAGCGAGCCGCCATCGCGCGCGCGCTGGTGATCGAACCGCAATTGATGCTGTACGACGAACCCACCAGCGAACTCGATCCGCTCATGGCCATCACGGTCAGCGAGGAGATCTTGAAACTGAAGGAACGCACCCACGTCACCTCCATCGTGGTGACGCATGACCGCGACCTCGCCTTTGGCATCGCCGACCGCATCGCGCTCATCAGCGAGGGACGCATCGTCCAAATCGGCACGCCGGAAGCCGTGCGCCGCGATCCCAGTCCGCTCGTCCAACGATTTTTGACCGCTGATTTCAAACCCAAATAAACCCTCCCTGTTATGAAAAACTCTCTCGAAACCCGCCTCGGCCTGTTCTTCGCGCTCGCGCTGATCGCCACGGTCATCATCCTGGAAATCGCCGGGGGCACCGACTTTTTCAAGCCCAGCTACCAGCTCTACGCGCGGTTCAGCTCCGTGCGTGAACTCAAGGAAGGCGACTCGGTGAAAATGGCCGGCAAACAGATCGGACGCGTCCGGAGCATCAAGTTCGACGGTGACCGGGTAAAGGTCGTCCTGAAACTGGAAAAGGAATACGAGGTCAAGACCGACAGCAAGGCGACCATCACCTTCAGCGGGTTAATGGGCCAGAATTATGTCTCGATCAACATCGGCTCGGCCACCACCGCTTTCGAGAATGGCCAGGAGATCCTTTCGGAAGAACAGCCCGACTTCAGCGCTTTGATGAAGAAATTGGACGGCGCGGTCGGCGGCGTCGAGCGGATGACCGCAAGTTTTAGCGGCGACTCCATCCAAAACATCCTCGGCCCCCTCACCGACTTCGTGAAAGATGCCGGCCCGTCGCTCCGCACCTCGTTTACCAACATGCAGAAGATTTCCACCCAAATCGCCGACGGCAAGGGCACCGTGGGCAAGCTCATCATGGACGATGAACTGCATAACTCAACGGTCGCGACGATCAATAATCTCAACCAGACCGCCGACGAATTAAAACTCACCCTGGACGAGGCGAAGTCGCTCATCGTCGGCGCCAAATCAGCGGTCGGCGAAGCGAAGTCCGCGCTGTCCGAGGCGAGAATCGTCGTCGCCGACATCAATGCTGGTAAAGGCACGCTCGGCAAGATGGCGAAGGACGAGACGCTCTACAAAGAGGCCACTCTGGCGGTGACCAACTTGAAGGAGATCATGGAAAAAATCAATCGCGGCCAGGGTTCCGTGGGCAAGCTCGTGAACGACGAGAGCATGTTCAAGAACATCAAGATGACCTTGCAAAAAGTGGACAAGGCGACGGAGGAACTCGAGGACCAGGGCCCGTTGTCCATCCTGACCTCCGTGGTGGGCAAATTGTTTTAGCGCGAATCCCCGAACTCCGGCGGGGTAGCACGGGCAACCTGCCCGTCCCGCCGGGCCACTGGCCCGGCGGAATGGTGAGGGCATTGAATTGAAAGGGCCCTCCGAAAAACTCGCGCCATGCATCCGTTCCGCGAGGTGCAGGCGGGTTCACCAGGATCGTCTGCTCATCAACTCGCGCGTCACCCACGCGACACTCAACGTCACGCTGGTGCCAATGAGCGTGAACCACGGCCACGCAACTTTCAATTTTTCCACCTGGCCGTCCACCGCCCATTCATATCGGCTCACCCAGATCATCACGCCCAATGAGGCCACCATCCCGGTGATCAGCGGCCAGGGACTCCCCTTCTTCCACAGCAACACCATGATCAAGCCGCCCAGC
>JAYUBJ010000525.1:0-4123 GCA_043740915.1 Verrucomicrobiota bacterium | reverse complement strand
ACGTGCCGCGCCACAAATTCCGCGACCGCCCCAAGCGCAATGAACGCCGCAAAAACGCCCGCCTGCGCAGGCTTGGCCTTATGTAAGCGCCATTCCCCCTGCGGGGTCGAAGGTGTTTTCGCCGCTGAACTGTGGGCTGCCGCCCACGGCGATTCACGTTTTGTCCCTTCAGGACTATCCGGGGTAGTGTCAGCGATGTCCTGACTCCATGCCTCAAGCTGCGCCTGGTCTGAGCCGGACGCCTGGCGTGTGCGAATCGCGCGGAACACCTGGCACACTAAATTGGCCGGTGAGTTTGCTCAATGGCCGAAATACGGCGCGAATTGTTACGCTTGGGCGGGTGATCTCAATTTGTAGCGCCTGCGAATGAAAGGAACGGCTTGGGGCTTTCCGTGTGCTCACTTGCATGTTCGTAGCTGCTGCGGTTTAGAACAAACCGCGGTCCGAAAGGCAGCAAGGTGCCCTTTGGAAACCCCTAGTGGTGGTGAAACCAACGCATATATTGCCTGCCGACCATGATTACGCACACGCAAAGCGTGAAAAACGCTACGATAGCAACTGACACGCGGCGAAACATAAGAAAACAACCGGCCGATAAAGCAGCCGTGACGAACGGAACAGCGGCCTCCAAGGATTTCATACCCGCCTCGCACTTATGACTGAACGCAAGCCCGGCAACGATGAACCCGAAGAAAGCTGCACCCGCTGCTGATGCAAACTGTATGGTGCGTGAGCGCCTGCGTAAGCTAATTGAGGCTGTGTCTCTTGAATTTCCAATGTCTGGTGGCTGCTCCATATTTGTAGTGCGCTTGACAATCTATTAGCATGTGAAAATTTGACGTTATTGGGCAATGGGGGGTTAGTTGGCCGACCCCAATTTGGGCGGCAGCAAACTCAGGCAGGAAAGTTCGCGGGTGTCGCGCACGAAGAGATGGCCGTTGGCGTAAGCGGGAAAACACCAGGTGCCGCCGCAAACCTGGAGCCGTCCAAGTTCCGTGTATTTCTCCGGGTTCGCCGCCAGCAGCAGCAGTTGGCCATCCTCCGTCAGCACCAATAGATTTTTGCCCGCGACGATCGTGGAAGCGTAATCCCGTTTGCCGGTGCCGAAGCCCGCTTGCGACCATTTGATTTCTCCGGTCTTCGCCTCGACACAGACAAAATCCTTGGCCGCGCCTTGGGTGTAAAAATATTGTCCGGCCAGCGCGGGCGTGGCGAGATTGATTTTCAAATCCTTGTTCGCCCACGCCGCTGCGGCTTCCACGCTGGTGCCGCCCTTGACGATTTTGGTGCAGACCAGGCCGATGGTCTGCGAAGCGACGGAGACGGTGTCGCCCGCGACGACCGGCGTGCAGGCATGGCGGTTCGCGCCGCTTTTCAACGGCACCCGCCAGAGTAATTTGCCGTTCTGCCGATCCACCCCGACGAGCGCGGTGGCAGTGAAGGCGACCACCTGTTTCACTCCGGCAAGCGTGGCCACGATCAGGGAGGAATAAGCGGCCTCGTCGTCGCCCACTTTCCAGAGCAGCTTGCCGGTAAGCTTGTCGAAACACACCAGGCTCGCGCCCTCGGTGCTGCCCACCGGCACGATTACGGCGTCGCCGTCCACGACACCCGAACCGTTGTTGCCCCGACGGGAGGCGGTGCCGGAATTCGCGGTCGAACCGAGAAACTTCACGCCAAAATCTTTTTCGAAGCTGACACCCCAAACGGTCTTGCCGTCGGCCAGATTCAGGCAGCGAAATTCGCCGCTCGTGGATTGCACATAAACCCGGTCGCCATCCATGATCGGGGTGGCGCGCGGACCGGCACCCCATTCGTCGGCACTGCGTTTGGAAAAGGGGATGCTCCACACTTCCTTGCCCGTGGCCGCATCGAGCCGGTGGGCGACTTCCTGGTCGCCGTTTTCATCGAGATAAATCAGTTTGCCGCCGGCGACGACGGGGGCGGAAAAGCCGCCGCCCACGGGGATTTTCCAGATCGGCTTCAACTCTTTGGGCAGCGCGGTGGGCACCGGTGCGCCGGCGGGGGCGAGGCAATCACGATTTGGGCCGTGCCATTGCGGCCAGTCGCCGGTGGCGGCGTGGAGCGGAAGCAGCAAAACGGAGGGCAACAACCAAAGCGGCAGGCCGCGAAAAAATGGGTTCATGAGGGGGAGCTTACTACGGGAATCAGCGCGCGGCCTCAACAATATTCTCCGGCCGGTTCCTACCAGGTTCCATCCGCCAGCATCGTCGTGGCATTCTTGGCGAGGTCGTCGGCTAGCAACGGAACCGCCTGCCGTTCGGCGCTTGCCAGGTCGGTGCCGGCGCGGATCGTGGTCCTCCCCGTAACCTCCCGTTGCATGATCACTTTGCCGCTGCTCCGTTCGGTGGCGGTGATTTTCGCGGTCAGCAACAGGGTATAATCACGCACCGTGATGATGTCCGCCGCCTGAAAACTGAGCGGGGAACGGTTGAACCGGACGATCTCGCCGCTGATGACAATGTCGCCTTCGTCCCGGGTGTTCAACCGGTAGGTGCCGTCCCGTTGAATGTTCTTGCGCAGTGCCGAATTGACGGCCTCGACCAGGCGCGGCTCCAGCGTTTGGTTGCGGAAGAAATTTACCTGCACCGATTTTTCGCCCGCCGCGACGCCGTTGGTGGGGCCGACCCGGTAACCAGCACAGCCGGCGAGGCCCAGCACCAGGAGACCACCAAGAAGCAAGGCGGGCGCGCGCATGCTATTTCGGGGTGGCGGCCGACGTGCGGACTTTGAGGATGTCGATGCGCTGCTTGGCTTCGGCGGCGAAAGGCGAGTTTGGGTCTTTGACGAGCACTTCGTTGTAGTAAACCAGCGCGCCGTTCCAACGCCTGGTCTTCTCATAATACTTGGCGATCTTGAAACTGCCCTGGGCCTGTTCGAGTCGGAGTGTGTCCATGATTTTTTGCGCCGCCGCCACCCGCGGATCCTCCGGGTAAAGCGCGATGAAGTCGGTGAAGGTCGCGATGGCCTTGCCGGCGATTCCCTGATCATATTCCGCCGTCTTGGCCTGCTTGTGGTACGCCAGGCCCGCCTTGTACAGCGCGTCGGCCGCGATCTGTTGTTTGTCGTTGTAGCGGTCCGCAGCCCGTTCATAGGCTTTGACCGCGGTCGGAAAGTCCGAACGCTTCTCACTCGCCGCGCCGATGTTCATCTGTGCCTGCGCGGCGACGTCGCTGTAGGGGCCATTTTTGATCAGTTTTTCGTACATCACCGTGGTCTTCTCCATCGAGGGGAAGAACGGAACGTAGCCCCAGAGCTTGAACCACTGGCCGGCGAGGTAGCGGTTGGCGATCTCGTACTGGCGCTTGAGGATCTCCTGGTAGTTTTCAATCTTGGGATATTTTTCAAGGACCTTCTGGTATTCGGCGAAGGCTTTTTCATCCTGTTTCTTGGCTTCATAACACTGACCCAACAGATATTGGGCCTGCGGGGCGTAATCGGAGAGCGGCCATTTCTTCACCGTGGCCCGGGCGGCCTTGAGCGCCAGGCTGTAATCCTTTTTTCCGAAGGCCTGCTGCGCCACTTCGAGTTGGTCCTTGGCGCGCGCCCGCTGCCATTTGCCCTCGCTGCCCACCGCCTCATAGGTCCAGCCCTCCCCCGCGCGGTAAATGAGCGGGGCCGGACAAAAATAGGGGAAGGCCATCGTGCAAACCACGACCAGCGCCAGGCGAACAGACCAACGATTCATGGGCCGACCGTAACGAAGCAGTCTGGCCAAGTCAAGGGAGCCGGTGAACGGCAGCGATTCCGCAAGGCAGGTTGGACTTTGGATGTTTCGGATCGCCGGCCATTTTTTTCGGGCGACAGGTCGCTGGATTCATGATTTCCTGCGTAAGCGTCAACCGTAGCACCACTGGCTGGCGCTTACTGTCCTCCCCCCGATCTCCCCGGCTCATTACGCCCGTCCCGCCATAGCTTCAGCGAAGGCGGATGATAAATCGCCCCTGGATATTCCATCCGCATTTTGCGCGGCATCCACTCCTTTTGCCTCCCTCCCCTCAGTGTAAAGACACAAACGCACCAATCTATAGTTTGACCCCTTTTTCCTGCCCGTGCGGCTGGTGCGATTCCCCACGGCGTTGTAGGTGTAGGCGAGCGCGGC
>JAYUBJ010000524.1:0-4126 GCA_043740915.1 Verrucomicrobiota bacterium | reverse complement strand
ATGGCGTCGGTCATTATCGGGCGCAGGCGCTTGATCCCGGTCGCTGAAGTCGAACGTACTGAACGCGAAGGCATGATCAATCACGCCGTCTAAAAGAGTCGCCGACTGCTCGCCACCGCATCTCCTATCATGTCTTCACAACCTTTCACCGCGCCGATTTTTTCTGAATCAGCCCCGCGACCACCCGCCAGCGGCAACCCCTGACAATGAAATACACCTTCATCATCAACCAGGCCGGCGTCGTCCGTTGCGATTTGCTGGGCCGCGTGGATCTCCCTGCCCTGTGTTTTCTTGATTATCTCGGCGGTTGGTTCTTTTCCAAGAATGCCCGGCGGGCCGTCGTGGACGGGCGCGAATACATCTGGCTCCGGTACGAGCACGCCGTTGACGAATTGCCGCTGCTGTTCAACCCGCAGGCGGGTATCCCGACTCGCAAAAACCAACTCTCCCGGTTGGTCCAGAGTTTGCGCAATGTCGGCCTGGTCGAGACGGTCAAGGTGGGCCGCGACCTCTATCTCCGGCCTTCCACCCTTGCCGCCGCACTCGCCAATTCCCGCGAACGAATCGTCACGAAATCAACCCCCACCGTCACGCCAGCGCATGATGATACCGTCACGTCTTCGCGTGACGACACCATCACGCCAAACCGTGATGATTCCAGCCCCACCATAATAGATCAAACGACTATCAACCAAACGACCATCAGGAAACCAATCCCCCATAATCCCCCTGTGGGGGAGAGTGTGATTGGTCAACCATCATTTTCGTCTCAACAGGCAGAGGAAATCTATGCAGCGTACCCAAAGCACGTCGCCAAACCCAATGCGCTCCGCGCCATAAAACGCGCGCTCAAGTCGGTGACTGCGGACTATCTTTTGCAACGCACCAAGCTTTTCGCCGCGACCTACAACGGCGAGGTGCAATTCATCCCGTACCCGGCATCGTGGTTCAACGGTGCCCGCTTCAATGACGATCCCGCAACATGGCGCCGCAGCCCGCCGACCAACGGCAAGCACCAACCCGGGATCATCAAACCCGGCTCCCACACGAACCAAATTGGAAAATTATGAACCTCACCATCAAGATGATGCGGAACCCAGAACCAACCAGCGAAATCATCCTGCACCCAGATCGGCCGGCTCGGGAACAAATTGAAGTGGCCGTCGCCAACATCAAGCTGCGCCCATGTCCCGACCACCCTCACGAACTGTTGGCTTTCGACTACGTCAGCACTCTGAAAATGGCCTTGCGCGATCCGCAGGTTGAATCCGCATGGTTTAGGGCAGTGTTCAATCGTTGCTCCAGTTGCCCGCACAACCAGCAAAACGACATCAAGGCGCTCAATTGTGCCGTCGAACGAAACCGCGGGTTCCGGGAATTGGATCAGACCGATGTCGATGGCAAGCGCCTCCCCTGGGAATTTGAAAGCGTGAAGCTCTCGCCCGACGAATCGCCTAGCGCTGCCCTATCCAAGTGGGTTGAGCAAGTGAAACACAGGGGAATGCGATGTTGGAATCATGATCTCACATTCCTCAAAGCGGTCCCGCTGGAAGCCAGGAGCCTCTCATTGAATCCAACCTTTGCCACCTGTCCCGCCTGCGTTTTGGAAAGCATCGGCCTGACACCCGACGAAGCTCGCGCGAGCTTCACCAATTTCGTGTGCGATCCTTCCGTCCTCGAGGAACACCTAAAAGTCAGTCGAGATTATGCCAACAATCCCAAGGGCGTTCTGCTGATGCTCGGCGGCCCGGGAACTGGCAAGACCCATCTCGGCACGTCAATCTTGCGAGGACAAATTGGGCGCGGTCCCATCGAACCGGTGTTCTTCAAGGTCCGGCACCTGCTTGATCGGTATTGGCAGAGCATCCGGCCCGTCCCCTTTGATACCCCTCAGCCGGAAAGTCCCCTCGAACGGTGCCAGTGGGCACGACTACTGATGCTCGATGAACTCGCCACACTACCGACGCATTTCGATGCCGAAGGCTTCCTTTTGGATCTCTTTGAGCAACGGCTTGGAAACTACCGGCCAACCATCATCACCAGCAATCTAACCCGCGCCGAGTTGGAAGCCGCCATCGGCACCCGGTTGTTTGATCGCCTGCGTCGCGCCACCGCCGCCATGCTCGAATTTGGATTCGAGTCCAAGCGCTCCAAACTCAACGCCGACTATCTGAGCAAGGCCCGGTGATGTCACATCTACCCCAACAATTCCGAATGGAGTGTTTCGACTGCCGCGACTCTTCACCCTGAGCCGCGTCAGAACCCGCCGCAAGAATCACAAGTGCGGTCGCCAACACTCCGCAGCCCTCGCCAGGCAAGCGATCTTCACTTGGTCGGGCCGGAGTTGCGGGGCGGGGTGTCAAACACGCCACGCTCCATCCACCGCACGGCGCGGGCCATTCACAACCCGTCACAACCGACACCATGCACCATCCGATCCATCCAGCACCCGGCGCTTTTGCCCCGTCATCCACCCCGCTCGATTCCATTCCCAGAGCACCATCGCCATCCGCATCTCTGGCCACACCCCGTCCGCACCGACTGCGATTCTCTTTCTTATGCGTTACCATCAAATCCGGATGCTCATGTCCCGCCAAGTGTCGGGCGTGCAATCCCCATCTGAAGTGTGTCCAACACTTGCGCTCCCCACACATGCTTTCTTTTAGCGTTGCCATCAAATCCGGATGTTCACGTTCCTCCAAGTGTGGATCGTTCCCTCAAGTGTTGGCAGTTGGTTCACCCTTTAAAGCGGCTCCAATTTCGCCGTTCCTCAATGCGTTTCTCCTTTTGTGTAGTAAAAGGCGTCGCCCTTGCTGCCGGTTGTCCAACGATCCCCGGAAAGAGGCCAGCAGCATTTCCTCCTTGCTCGCATTTTTCCGTACGCCGGTCGGCCGCACCGGACCTGCTTCGCTTTCCCGCGTGCCTTTTCCGACATCCTTTGAAAAAACACGGCGGGCACCTCGGTTCGCCCATTCACCCCTCGTCATGCGCCGAGCCTTCGTAAAGCACCTGGCCCGTGCGCTTGCACACCAGGATAACTTTGGAAGAGCGCAGTTCGGCTGTGGGCATCTCGGGATTCGGATACACCAGCCACACTTCCTTGCGGGCCAGTTTGCCCGTCGGGTCATAGACATCCCACCGCGCCGCCTGGCCATCCCGAACCGTCGCGCCCCGGAGCAGCCGCTTCAAAACGTGCCGCCCCGCCCGCCGCCGCGCTTCGGCTTGCGTGATGAACCGCACCTTGCCTTTGCGTGGCCCGGGTCGCTTGGCTGGCTTGCCAGCGGCTCTTTTCATTTTCTTCCGGGTCTTACCCATGTCAGGACTGCGTTTGAACTCCGGCCCCGCTTCCAACCAATCCGCGCAACCGCACCAGCGCCGCATCCGCTTCCTTTCCCTTCTCGGCAACAAAGTCGAGCAACTGCGTCGGCGTGCGCGTGTCCTCATCGCTGACGCGGTTGGGGTTCACGGCCTTGAGATCGTAGGCGGCGTCCTCAATCGCCTCGCCCTTGGCGAGTGATTCACGGCCCCCGCGCTCCACGGCTTTCCACTTTTCTTCCAGCGCCGCCAGCTTGGCCTCATCCGTTTTCTTCGCTTTCCGCCGCTCGCGCCAGTCGTCTTCCAATGCCTTGGCCTGGGCAAAAAGCTCGGCGGCTTTCTCGCGATGCGGGCGGGCTTCCTCAAGCGCCTGCTGCAACTTGGCGGCGAAGTTCACCGTCCAGGCGTTTGGACCATCCTCGCGCTTGGGCAGGAGCTTGAAGAACTCCTCGAAGTGCGCCTCGGTCAATGGCGTTTTCTTGCCCATCTTCACGGCGGACAGATCGTAATACCAAATCGTCTCGGTCTGCTTACCCTTGGTGAAGAAAACCAGATTCGTTTTCACGCCCGCGCCCGCCGCCGAAAATACGCCACCGGGCAGACTGACAATGCAATAAACGTCGCATTCCTCCAGCAGCTTGCGCTTGACCTGCACGAAAGCGGTTTCGTTGGTGCGGAACAACACGCCTTCGTCCAGCACGATGCCGCATCGGCTGCGCTCCTTCATGCTCTTGAGCACATGCTGGAGAAATAGAATCTGCGTCGCGCCGGTCTTGTATTCAAACAGCGTCTGCGCTTCCTTGCCTTCCTT
>JAYUBJ010000523.1:0-13034 GCA_043740915.1 Verrucomicrobiota bacterium | reverse complement strand
TACAATGGCCTCGACAGCAGGCGTCGAGGCAAGCCCTTGGAATTTTCAAACGGTCACCGGTTCTTTTGGCGATCCTTTCGACGGGGGTGTTGGTTTCGCTGGATATCGATGCGCAATCCAACCCCACGCGAAAAGAGAATGAGGACGTTAATTCCGCAGCGGTGCGCAAGGTGCCCGGCCTCGCGCCCGACCAGCACCTGTTGTTCAACGGCTGGGGCTTGACCCCCGCGGGCTTGCACGTGTCGATCGGCGACCTGGCGCTGAAGATGGTGGTTTCGCCGGACAAGAAAATGCTCGTGGCGGTCTGTTGCGGCTTCAACAACACCGGGTTGACGCTGGTGGATCTGGCCGGCAAAAACGTGGCGCAATTTCTTCCGCTCAAAGAATGCTGGAATGGCCTGGCCTTCAGCAAGGACGGCAAGCGGATTTTTGTCTCCGGCGGCGACAAAGGTGACCTTCATATTTTCAATTACGCCGATGGCAAGGCGTCAGTGGACAAATCGGTGAAACCTTCACCCGAGGCCGCGCCGGTTTTCCTCGCGTCCATCGCGGTGCATCCGGCCAGCGGAAAGCTCTATATTTGCAACGAGGCCAATCACGAAATCTGGGTCGTCCATCCCGACACCTTGGCGCTGGAGACAACCATTTCCGTGGGGCAACACCCGCACACGTGTGTCTTCGGCGCGGACAAACGGCATCTCTATGTCAGCAATTGGGGCAGCCGGAGCGTGAGCATCGTGGACACGGACACGAACCGCAAGGTGCGCGACGTCACGGTCGGCTTGCGCCCGAACGACCTCGCCGTCGCCCCGGACGGGCGGTTGTTTGTCGCCTGCTCCGGTGACAACACCGTGCAGGTCATCCCGACGCGCGCCGTGGAAAAGTTGGGGGAGGCCGCCAGTCCGGCGCGGCGTTTATGGGACGGCACCCGCGAAATTATTTCCACATCGCTTTACCCGCAATCACCGGAGGGGAGCACCCCGAGCGCCGTGGCGGTTTCCCCTGACGGCAAGACCCTGTTCATTGCCAATGCCGACAACAATAACGTGATGGTGGTGGACATTTCCGGTACGTTGTCGGAGGAGGCGAAGCGGAACAACGAGGACATTTCCGTC
Organism: Verrucomicrobiota bacterium; assembly: GCA_043740915.1. Classification (GTDB taxonomy): domain Bacteria; phylum Verrucomicrobiota; class Verrucomicrobiia; order Limisphaerales; family JAYTXL01; genus JAYTXL01. The sequence goes on along the minus strand of JAYUBJ010000523.1, from coordinate 11,919 downwards.
CCGAACGGTTTCATTCCCACCGGCTGGTATCCGAGCGCGCTGGCGGTGAGTCCCGACAACCAGACGCTGTTCGTCGCCAACGGCAAGGGGCTGCAATCGCGCGCCAACTTTCCCGGGAAATCCGCGACGCCAACCACGCTGCACAAGCCCTCGGCCTTTGACTACATCGGCCGCATTCTTGAAGGTTCGATTTCGTTCATCGCCCGGCCCAACACGGTGCAGATGGCGGCGTACACCGAGCAAGTCCGCAAGAATTCGCCCTATACGCCGGAGTCGCTGCATCGCGCGCCGATGAAGAGCGACAGCGTGATTCCCGACAAGGTGGGGCAACCCGGCCCGATCAAATACGTGCTCTACATCATCAAGGAAAACCGGACGTATGACCAGGTGTTGGGGGATTTGCGCGACGCGAAGGGCAAGCCGCTCGGCAACGGCGATCCGAACCTCACGATTTATGGCGAGACGGTGACGCCCAACCACCATCAACTCGCGCGCGACTACGTGCTGCTCGACAATCTTTATTGCAACGGCGAAGTCAGCGTGGACGGGCACAGTTGGTGCGACGCGGCCATCGCCACAGATTTCAACCAGCGTTCGTGGATTATTTCCTATTCCGGACACGGCCGGCTGCCGGGCAACGAGGAGATGGAAACCCCGGCGAACGGTTACCTCTGGGATTTATGCCGGCGCCACGGCGTGAGTTACAAGAATTATGGCGAAGGCGCCCAGCGCGTGCCGTCGGTCAACCGCGGCAAATGGAACGGCGGTCGCGACATGGACCGGGTAAAGTGGTGGATCCAGGATTTGCAGGCGGCGGAAAAAGGCGGGGTGCTGCCGCAATTTACGATCATGTCACTCGGCGAAAACCATACGCAGGGCACCACGCCCGGCGCGCATACGCCCGAGGCGTGCGTGGCGAGCAATGACCTTGGCCTCGCCCGGATCGTCGAGGCGGCCAGCCGCAGCAAATTTTGGAAGGAGATGGCAATTTTCGTGATCGAGGACGACGCGCAAAACGGGCCCGACCACGTGGACGCGCACCGCACCATCGGTTTTGTCATCAGCCCCTGGTGCAAGCGCGGGGTGGTGGACAGCACGTTGTATACGACGGCCAGCATGATCCGCACGATGGAATTGATTCTAGGTCTGCCGCCGCTCACGCAATACGATGCCGGGGCGACACCGATGTTCAACTCCTTTCAAAAGACGGCGAAGCTCACGCCCTACACTCCACTGATGCCGCAAGTGGACATGGAGGCGAAGAACACGGTGAAATCGCCGTTTGCCAAACAGTCCGCCCGGATGAACTTCCGGGTGTACGACCGGGCGCCCGAGGACGAACTCAACCGGATACTCTGGCATACGGCGAAGGGATTGGCCGCGCCGTATCCGACGCCGATCCATCGAGTGATTTTCACCAAACCATAACGTGTATGCGCAGTGCCGCGTTCCAGGTGGGCGAGTTGAGGGCGGTCATTCGGGACAAGATTGATGAACGAAACGCCGGCCGATGGCAGGCTACCATTGCGCTTTTGGGCGTCGTGTTCCTTTCGTTCACCGCCGCAGGCGCGCCTGGAAAAGCCGCCGCCAGCCCCGAAAGCGCGTTCGCGGTGCTCGAAACGCACTGCGTCAAGTGTCACGGTGGCGAGAAGAGCAAGGGCGGGTTGGACCTGGTGACGCGCGCGGCGCTGTTGCGCGGCGGCGAGAGCGGCGCGGCGGTCGTGCCGGGCAAGCCGGACGTGAGCCGGTTGGTGAAAATGATCCGTCACGAACTGGATCCGGGCATGCCGCACAAGGAAAGGAAGCTTCCCGACGAGGCCATCGCGCAACTTGTCGCCTGGGTGAAAGCCGGCGTCCCGTACCGCCGTCCGCTGAACAAAACGGCTGCCAGCACGACCGCAAAAACCTCGACCAAATTCACAATCACCGAAACCGACCGTCGGCATTGGGCATTCCAGACCGTCAAGCGTCCGATGCCGCCCACCGTTCGCCGTTCGCCCTCGTTGATCCGCCATCCGATTGACCAATTCATCCTCGCCAAACTCGAAGCCGCCGGTCTGAGTTTCTCGCCGTCCACAAACCCGGAGATCCTCATGCGTCGCATTACGCTGGACCTGGTAGGCCTTCCGCCCACGCCGGCGGAAATGGCGGCCTTCGTCCAGTCCGCGAGCCGCGATCCGCAAGCCGCCCTCGAGGCGCTGGTGGACAAACTGTTGGCCTCGCCGCACTACGGCGAACGCTGGGGCCGCCACTGGCTGGACCTCGCGCGTTTCGCGGAGACCGACGGCTTCGAGCACGACGCCGTGCGGCCGCACTCGTGGCGTTACCGCGACTACGTGATCAAGTCGTTCAACGACGACAAGCCCTACGACCAATTCATCCGCGAGCAGGTCGCCGGCGATGAACTCTTCGCCAACGCAAAACCCGAACGCCAGAACCCGGAAGTTTTGGTCGCCACCGGTTTCAATCTGCTCGGTCCCGACATGGTGGACAGCGCCGACCAGGTGCAACGCCGCCACAACACGCTCAATGACATGACCGACACTACGGCGCTGGCGTTTCTCGGGCTGACACTGGGTTGCGCGCGCTGCCACGACCACAAATTCGAACCGCTTTCGCAGCGCGATTATTACGCGCTGCAGGCGTTCTTCACGCCGGCTAAATTCCAACGGGAGCAGCCAATCCCCACGCTGGCGGAGCGCGCGGTATTCGACGCAGCCGCACAACAATTTAATGAACACCCCAAGATCCACGCGCTGGCGGAACTCGAAGCGCCCGCGCGCGAGAGGTTGCGTCGGCAAAAGCTCGCAAAATTTTCGTCCGAAGCGCAAGCGGCGCATCAAACCCCGCCGGCCCAACGCACGACCGAACAGGCCAACCTCGTCCTCGAAACGGCGGCGCTGCTGGAGATTTCGGAAAAGGAACTGGCCGGCGCATTCGATGACGATGCCAAAGCGCGGCGCCAAGACTTGCTCGATGAATTGAAGCAACTGCCCAAACCGCGGCCGCTCCCGCAAGCGCTGGCGCTCGCCAGCAACCCGGGCCCGGCGGCGAAAACTTTTGTGCTCTTCCGCGGCGAATACGGGCAACCGGGTGAAGAAGTGGGGACGGGGTTTCCGGCGGTGCTGAAAGTAGCGCGAGCTTCCAGCTCGCATCTCACTCTGGACGCAAACTCACCAACCCACAGCGCCACGCCGAAAGACAGCACCACGCCACCCGACGCAGGCTGGAAGCCCGCGCTACTTTCGCGCGCCGCGCTGGCGGACTGGATTGCCTCGCCGGCGAACCCGCTTACGGCGCGCGTGATGGTGAACCGCATCTGGCAGCACCATTTCGGTCGCGGTCTGGTCGCGACGCCCAGCGACTTCGGCACGCACGGACAGGCGCCCACCCATCCTGAATTGCTCGACTGGCTGGCGAGCGAATTCGTGGCGCGCGGCTGGAGCGTGAAGCAGATGCACAAGTTGATGCTGCTTTCGGCGACGTATCAGCAGACCTCGGTAGCAGCCGACGTGGGGAGGCTCACTTCCGCCCAGACGCCAGACGCTAGACCCCAGACCCAAAGTATTGATCCCGACAATAAACTTTACTGGCGCATGAACCGGCTGCGGTTGGAGGGGGAAGTGATTCGTGACAGTCTGCTCGCCATCAGCGGCCAGTTGAATCCGGCAATGGGCGGGCCGGGTGTTTTTCCGCCGGTGCCGAGGGAAATCATCAGGAGTTCCATGGGGGGCTGGCCGCAGAACGATCGCGTGAGCGACTACTCGCGCCGCAGCATCTATATCTTCGCGCGGCGGAATCTGCGCTTTCCGTTCCTTGAAGTCTTCGATGCGCCGGATAACAACCTGAGCTGTCCGGCGCGCGGCCAGAGCACCACCGCGCCGCAATCGCTCACGCTGCTCAACGCGGAGGAAGTGACGACCGCGGCGAAACTCACGGCCGCACGGTTGAAACAGGAGAGCACTTCCGTGGAGGAACAAATCACGCTGGCTTACCGCCTCACGCTCGGCCGCGCACCCGCAGCGAAGGAGATGTCGCTGGCCCGCGAGTTTCTGGCGCAGTCCCCGTTGAACGAGTTTTGCCGCGCACTTTTCAATTTGAATGATTTTGTGTATCTTGAATGACCTGCTGGTTGAGCGAACTGAACCGGCCATAGGATTTCCAAACATTTATGTCCAGCTGTCCCGGCCCCAACGCGACCTCTACCCGCCCCACGACGCGGCGCGCTTTCTTGCGCCACGCAGGCGGTGGCTTTGGCATGTTGGCGCTCGCCTCGTTGCTCGAAAGGCAAGGTTTGCTCGCTGCCGATTCCGCACTCCGCACTGCGCAGGCCGCAGTACCCAACCCGCTGGCGCCAAAGCCGCCCCATTTCAAGGCCAAAGCCCAGCGCATTATTTTTCTGTTCATGTCCGGCGGGCCGAGCCACGTGGATTTGTTCGATCCGAAGCCCGAATTGATCCGCCTCGCGGGCCAGCCGATTCCCGAGTCGTTCGGCACTTTCAAAACGCGGCGGGCGGTGGCGAGGAACAAATTGTTGGCACCGTGCCGGCCCTTCCAGGCGCGCGGTCAATGTGGCATGGAGATTTCTGATTTCCTGCCGAACATTGCGGGACTCGCGGATGACCTTTGTCTGTTGCGCGGTTGTTGCGGTGACAGCGTCACGCATCCGGAGTCGGTTTACCTGATGAACACGGGCTCGATCCTGATGGGCCGGCCGAGCCTCGGCGCGTGGGCGACCTACGGGCTGGGCACCGAGAATCAAAACATGCCGGCGTTCGTCGTGATGCCGGATCCAGCGGGCTGGGTGAAGGGCGGTGCGCCCGCGTGGAGCAATGGTTTTTTGCCGGCGACCTTTCAGGGGACGATTCTGCGCGGCGGTGAATCGCCGATCCTGAATCTGAACACGCCGAAAGACGTGAGTGCGCCACAGCAGTTGGCGACCGTGAATTTGATCAACCAATTGAATCGCGCGACGCTACCCGTCGGCGAGGAGAACTCGGAGTTGACCGCGCGCATCGCCGCCTACGAACTCGCGTTCCGCATGCAATCTCACGCGCCGGAGGTCGTGGACGTTTCGAAGGAGACCGAGGCGACGAAGAAACTTTATGGCCTCGAGAACCCGACCACCGCCGAGTTCGGCCTGCGTTGTCTTTTCGCGCGCCGGATGGTCGAGCGTGGCGTGCGGTTCGTGCAGCTTTATTGCGGCGATACCAACGGCTGGGACGGTCACAGCGACGTGGAGGGAAACCATTCCAGGCTGTGCGCACAAAGCGATTTGCCCGTCGCCGGCTTGTTGAAGGATTTGAAAGCACGCGGGCTGCTCGACTCGACGCTCGTCGTGTGGGGCGGCGAGTTTGGGCGCATGCCGATGGGCGAAGGCTCCAACGGCCGCGACCATAATCCACACGGTTTTTCCATGTGGCTCGCCGGCGGTGGAGTGAAAGGCGGCCAGGTGATCGGCGCGACCGATGCCGTGGGGCTGCGCGCGGCCGAGGAAAAGACCCACGTGCACGACCTTCAGGCGACGATTCTGCACCTGCTCGGACTGGATCATACGCGGCTGACCTACCGCCACAACGGCCGCGCCGAGCGCTTGACCGATGTGAGCGGGGAAGTCATCAAGAAGGCCCTGGCTTAATCTTGTTCAGGGTGCGAGGCAGTCCCTGCTCCTGGGGCGGAGGCTTTCACAGAGTTTAGCAAATCTCCACCCGCTGAAACCCATCAACGTTTGCCCACCACGATCAGGCATTTGTGAAAGTGAATGAAGGCCACATCGGTTTCCCGTCCGTGGGGCACGTGCCCGGTGTCCCGATCCTGATTCCCGCAGGGGGATCGGCCATGGCAGTTGAGTTCGTCGATCAACGCTTTGAAATACTGGATGGCGGCGGCGGGATCGCAGCCGACGTTGTAATCGGGCCAATAAACCGCGTGCAAGTCTTCGACCACGTACAGGCCCCCCGGTTGGACGTGCGGAAACCACGATTCAAAGGCGTGGATCATATCGCGCGATTGATGCGAGCCATCATCCACAACCAAATCGAAATCGGTCTTTTCAAATTGCAACGGCACTTTGGTTCCGTCCGTGAGATGAAATTCTACGCGGTCGCCGAGGTCGGCCGGCAGGTCGGCAGCGGAAATATCCAACCCGACAATCCGGGCGTTGGGAAAATAGTCGGCCCACATTTTGAGCGAGCAGCCGCGCCAGACCCCGATCTCCAGCACGCTCCTGACCTGCTCGCGCCGGGTCGCGAGGTAACTCTCATAAACGCGTGTGTAATGGTGACCAAGACTCGACTTGTCCGTGGCGTGCCTGATGGCCAGTTCGTCGAGGGTATTCACCTGGCACTCCATTGCGCCGCTTGGCTCGGCGAGGCCGTGCCGGCCGACGGCAACGACGAACCACGCTCCCGGCCAAATCCGTTTATTGGCAATGCGGCGGTGGGTTTTCGCGGAGGGATTGGCCAATTGTTTCTCTGGTGGCCATTCCGGGGTGCCAGCAATTTCGCTTTGCGCCGCTCCCAGCGCAGTAGTTCGAGCTGGGCCTTCTTTCCATCCACCGGCCGGCTGACCGTGCCCGGATGGCAATGATAGTGGTGGGTGATTTCACCGGGAAAGGGAACGATTCGCACCCCGCGCAGGTGCCAGCGCAGCCACACCTCCACGTCCCCGTTGGAAATGTGCCCCTTATCCTCGGGAAACAGGACCCCATCCGCGGCAATCAGTCGCTCGTGAAAAATCGTGGCCCAAGGTCCGAAGCCGCCCTTAAGTTGGCTGCTCCGGCTGGCCTTGAAAAGCCTGTGCTGATGACCATTCCCCGCTGGGATTATTCGTTGGTGGTCGCCCATGACCGCCCAGTGGCCGCCATCGCGCGCCCGCCACAACAAATGGCGGACCCGGTTCAATCCCATTTCGTCATCGGCATCCATCAGGCACATCGCCGGGTAATGCTGCCGGAAGGGCGCGCCCAATCTGATGACCCGGTTCTTGGCGCGATCCACGTGGCCCGCCGGTTTGGTGAACCGTTTGAACACGCAGGCGTCCGCACTGGTGCGCTTTTCGCAGTGGTGCCGCGTGATCTCAAATGTCCCGTCCTGGCTGCCGTCGTCGCCGATCACCAACACCCAGCGGAAGCCGTCCAGCGCGCGTTCCACACTGTCGAGGCAGCGTTCAAACCAACGGGCCGCGTTGTGGGCCGAGATCGAGACCTGCACACCGGGCAGCGGTGCCCAATGGTGCGACCCGCCCCAGCCGTCCACGCTCCAGCCATATTTGGATTTGAAATAACGGTAGTTGCGCGTATGCGCCGGGCCATCGTAATGCGTGTAGTCAGCGCCAAAAGTGGCGTGCTGCAAATGCTCGACCTCCACCGCGTCCTGCCGGCCAAACCGGCCGCCGTGACGGACCACGCGCAAGCCCAGATCCGCTTCATCCATGCCCCAACCCTTACCGAACTCCTCGTCGAGCCGGCCCACGCGGTCGAGCCAGCGCAAATCCCACAACGCGCAAGCGCCCACCACCGGTTCATTGGTGCGGATGGCGCCCGCCGCGCGCGGCACCTTCGAGTGCTCTGCATGCCAGCCTTTGATGTGCGGACCGACACACGCCCAGTGCTCAGCCTGCAAGGTTTTTTTGAGACGGATCAAATCCCCGGGGGCGGCAAAGGTCACGTCGTCGTTCAAGAATAGTGCGCCGGTGTCCTGCGCGCGCCGGTGCCGGAGCCCTTCATTGATGCTGCGGCAATAATTGAAGCGGCCGGGCAGGGCGATGATTTCCGCCCGTGGCCGCGCGATTTTGTTGACCGTGCGCAAGGCCGCCGGCGTGGGCGGACAGACCACCATGACCACGTGCAGGTCAAGACCGGTGGCCGCGCGCTCGAGCGAATGCAGGCAGCGGGCCAGCCGCTGGGCGTCCCGGCCCGCGGTGGGAATGATGGCCAGCACACCGCCGCGGTCGCGCACTGGGGTGGGGCGCACCGTTTCCACCCAGGGCAGCCAAGGATTTGATTTCACGCTCATCGTGATTTGGAAGTTTCCAGGAAAAGACAACCAGCTCAACCATCCACTCCCTTTTGAAAAAAATACCGGACAACCTAGCGGCGTTCAAACACAAATTATCAATTGGTTCAGAAAATATTGGAGTCGCGCGGCATTGGACGGGAAAGCGCGAGATGAATCAAGGTAATACGCCTTCGAGTATGCAGCGGAAACCGCTGCCCGCATCGCGCGCGGCGGGGTCTTTCGCGCTGCGATATGTCGATTCAAGAGTGGTTGGATTCCCGTTGTGCCAGCAAGCCCCGCGCTGGATTCGTTTTCCCTGCGTGTCATCGGCGTCCTGGCACCATTCCCAAACATTGCCGCCAAGATCGTACAACCCAGTCTTGCTGGCGGCAAAGCTGCCGACGGGTGAGGTTCGAGGATAAGCGTCGCTGAAATCTTTGAGGACGACGTTTGGCCCTTCTTGGTTCCAATTGCCGTCGGCGAGCACCTCCAGGCCGGCGTAATTTCCCGCCTGCGCCGGAAGCGGCCACTCGTCGCCCCACGGATACCGGCCCGTGCCTACGGCTATGTCCCACTCGGCTTCCGTCGGTAACCGGTAGCTTTGCTTCTCGGTCAGCCGGCCTGCTTTGCGCTCTTTCTCAGTTAGCCACTGGCAGAATTTCTGCGCATCATACCAGTTGATCCCACACACCGGATGATTTTCGGTTTGCGGGAACCCCGGGTTCTTCCAATTGTGCCCGACAACTTTTTTCCACCCGTCCGCGCCGAACTCGATGTATTCGCGCGTTGCGTCGTGTTTCATGGCGTTGACGAACGCTTCAAAATCCTGCACCCGCGTTTCCCAGATTGAGAAATAGGCGTCCGTGCCAGCCACCTGGACGAAACTCATGCCGAGAGTGTTCGTGTACGGCTGGCCCAGAACCGGCCCGTCTTTGATCTCCGGTTTTGGTTCGGCAGCAAGCGTTGGTTCAGTCGTGTCGTTCGTGGCCTCAGCGGTTTTCCTCAACTCAGCCGGTTTCTTCGGTTCGCCAGCGAAGACAATGTTTTGATGGTTGGTGTGGTTGTCCGTGGGCGCCGTGGAGTTGAAATACCACCTCAATCCGCCGACCAGCAGGGCGACTGCGGCCACCATCGCCACCGCCATCCGTCGGTGCCGTGGGCCGGGGGTGACCGTTTTTCCCGGAAAGGGACCCGTGCTCAAGCCGAGCCGGTTAGCCACTTCAGCGACGCTTTGCGGGCGCTGCGCGGAATCCTTGGCCAGACAGGCGGCCACCGTTTCCTCCCAGATGGCGGGGATCGGTTCGGCGGAAATGCCCAATTCCGCGCGCTGCCCGGCCATGGAGCCGGGGATTCTTTGTTCGATCTGGCGGCTAAGATCGCCGGAATAAAAAGGCGGTTTGCTCGTGAGCAATTCGTAGATGGTCGCGCCCAACCCATAGACGTCGTCGAGCGGGCCGGGCCGTTGGCCGTTCAAACGCTGCGGGCTCATGTAGGCGAGGGTCCCGCTCGTTTCTTTGTGCATCGAGGTCCGGCGGACGGTTTCACTGATGCTGCGCGCGATCCCAAAGTCGGTGATCTTGAGTTGGTCGCGCGAGTTCACGAGCAGGTTGGCCGGCTTCAAATCCAAGTGCACGATCTTGGCCTGGCTGTGCGCGTATTCCAGGCCGGCGCACAACTGCTCGATCCACGGCGCGATTTGCGGCACGAGAAAACAGCACTGCGGTTGCGCCGCCTTCCGGTCGGAGAGCGCGCCGCCGTCCACGTGTTCCATCGAGATGCCCGCGCCGGCGGGGGATTCCAGGATGTCATAAATGCGGACGATGTTGGGGTGGGTGAGTTCGAAGTTGCGCTTGGTTTCGCGGCGCAACTCGGCGATGGACTCCTGGCTGCGCCAGACGATTTCGGACAAGAATTTGATCGCCACTTCGCGCTCGAGGGTTTCATCCCATGCGAGCCAGACAACCCCCATGCCGCCGCGTCCGATGATTTTTTTCAGGACATAGCGGTCGAAGACCTTTCGTCCCGGCGCGAAGGCCCGCTCCGTTTCACCCAGATTTTCCGACAGCGGGGCAAATCCAGCGTGGTCAAATGCCGTTTTTTCCGGCACGAACACATGCTCCGTTTCACCCAGTTTTTCTGGTGGCGGTTCAGATCCATCGGTGGCCATCGCTGGGAAGTATAGCGGAGCGCGGAGCCGGCGTGAACCACAAAAACAGCCCGCCTTGGGGCCGCCCCCGCGCGGAGCGTCCGCCCAGCGCAAATTCGTACTCAGCCGGAACAATGCCTTCAGGAATCAAGACCCAGCACCCTACGTAAGATTACGTAGGTTTGGCCGGAGTGAAAACCTACGTAGAAATACGTAGTGATTTGCCCCTTGAAAAATCAGCAGAGCTTTCCATGCTGCTCGCCATGAATGCTTGGTTGGAAAGTGGGAATGGAATTCGCCACAACCTGGATGGGCCCTGTTCCATCGGTCGTCTGCCGGAAAACCAGATTGTGATCGATGATTCGCGGGTGTCCCGCCGGCATGCCTTGCTCTATCCGCAGGCCGGCGTGGGCTTTTGGCTGCTGGATTTTGGCAGCAGCAACGGCACGCAATTAAACCGTCGCAATCTCCTGAAGCCGACGCTGCTCCAAAACCAGGATCGCTTCACCATTGGCGGCAGCCGTTTTTCGTTCCGGCAATCCCAGGGCGGCACACCCGCCCAACGTGACTCCCCCGCGCCGAGAACCGCGCACATTTCGGAAGCCTTCGCCGCCATTGGCCACCATTCGGTTTTGTTGGATCGCGAGCACCTGGCCCAGGGCAAGCATGAAGGGGCCATCGAATTGCTCCGCCACTTTTTCACCGAAGCGTTCGAGTGGCCGGCCCTGCCGCGCACGCTGCTCCGGTGGATCCAACAATGGAGCACGCTGCGAAACCAGGCCGCGCCCGCGCCCACGTTGGCTGAACCCTTCGTCATCAAACGGGGCGAACGGCGTTTGGTGATCCGACTCGAACCGGTCCTCCGGAGCCAGTCCTTGTTGCTGTTGACCGAGGAGCGCAGCGCGCTGTCGCCCGAAGTGCTCCAGCGGTTGGGGCTCTCCAAAAGGCAGAGTCAGGCGCTCCACTGGATGGCCCAGGGCAAAAGTAATGCCGAGATTGCCGAAATCCTGAACCTGAATACCCGCACCGTCGAAAAGCACATTGAGCTGGTGCTCGAAAAACTGGGGGTGTCTTCGCGGATGGCTGCCTTGCTCCGGGTCATTGAATTGTCCGAGAAATTGCCCTGAGACAGCGCGCCATGAAAAATTGCCACTTGCCTCGCACACAGTTGCCACGCTCAGGATTCTGCCGGTGGTCCGTCTGCCTGCTGGGCTTGAGTTGCCTCATCGGATCCGCGCAAGGCGCTGTCATCGTCGGCCGCTATGATCTCGGCACCGTGCGCGACCCGTCCACGCTGGAAACCCGGGTGGTCGAGGATTGGAAGCCGCTGGCGAGTGATCCGTCGATCCGCCAGAAGCTGGTCGAGATCACCGTATGCGAATGGTGGCCGGGCCAGAAGGTGCGGCTGCCGGTGACTTTCATTGCGCCGATATCCGGAGGTCCGTGCAAGAACGTGATCATTGACAACACCGGTCTGGCGTTGAAGGCAGCGACGCCGACGGGTCCGCTGTTGCGTTTGCTGAAGGAGAACGGTGTGGGGATTGTGTTGATCGGCATGGGGACCATCGACGCCATGGAGCCGGTTGGAAAATTAGATGTGGGCATGAAGGAGCATTTGCTGACGTCGAAGGATCTGCGCTATACGCCGGCGTGGATTTGGGGGATGAGCGACCTGCGTGCGCTCACGGCGGCGTTGGCGGAGAAGGAAGTATTTAAACCGGAGAAGGTGTTGGCCACCGGGGGGTCGAAGCGAGGGGTCGCGGCGGCGGCGGCGGG
>JAYUBJ010000522.1:0-4135 GCA_043740915.1 Verrucomicrobiota bacterium | reverse complement strand
GTGATGCCGCGCGCTTTCTCCTCCGGCAAACGGTCGGGGTCAGTGCCGGTCAGCGCCTTCACCAGCGAACTCTTGCCGTGATCCACGTGGCCGGCCGTGGCGAGAATGAAATGTTGGGCAGGCATCGCCGAGGGGTTTACGGGGAGCGGAAGCAGAATTCAACTGAATTGTGTCAATGCGGTCGCGACCTCCCGGATGGCCGATCCGACGAGTGCCGATTTCCAAGTGCTTAAACCCGTGCCCCAGCCTGGAGGCCAGCACACGGCAAACCAGCCACGCCCGGTCGGCAGGAACGCCGCAGTGAGCGCGAATGAGCCCGGACAAGTTTATGTTTCATAGCCACCCTTGATCAACGGGATAAAGATGGTGACACGGCCATGCACTTGGCGGCGGCAGCAAACCAATTGGAAATAATGCAATGGCTCTATGATAAAGGAGCGAGCAAGACCAACTGTCCGGGCACTCAATGGCTGGATCCCGCTCAAGTTTGCAGAGAAAAGCGAAAGATTTCTCGCTGCGGCGTTTCTCAAATCCCTGAAAACGAAATCGAAATAATTTCAAGGTGCTCGAACCGCCCGCGTCGGCTCGGACTTCAACCCCACGCCGTTCACCGCGATGACCCGGTACGTGTATCTCTCGCCCGCCTTGACCTGCGGGAGAGAGTCCACGGCCAGCGAAAGGCCGCGAATCAAGCCCTTGAACCGCGGCGGAGCGCCGAGCTGGTGCTCGGCGTTCCGGTTCATGGGTAGAGTTGGGGTAAGGAAGAACGGCGGAACAATTGCGCAAGGAAGTGAGAATAGCAGGAGCAATGGTGACAGTCGGCGAAATAACCGCTTCTCAATTGGGTGCTGGTGTTACTTCACTGCCGTCGGCAGCGGCACCTGGCTCCGATGCACCAGATACGCCATCAAATCGCGCGTCTGGGTCTCATTCAACGCCTCGAGCAAGCCCTCTGGCATGATGGAGAGCGCCGACATTTGCAGGTCCTTGATTTCACTGCGCTCGAGGGTGAGCACTTCCGTCATCGTTTTCAACGTGACCGTGCGCTCAGTCTTCGCGCTCATGAGTCCATTGATCACCCTTCCGTCTTTCAAGTTTGCCACCCACATGCGGAAGTCCGCGTTTACCACCGCACTCGGATCGGCGATGTTTTCGAGGAGAAAATCCAGGTTGTCCCGCCCCGCGCCCGTGAGGTCAGGGCCCACCGCACCGCCGTGTCCGTAAAGCGTGTGGCACGCGGCGCAGGCGAGGTTGAAAACCTCGCGGCCCGCGGCCTTGTCCGCTTTCGTCAACACTTCCGGCGTGAGCTGTGCCTTGAGCTTTGCGATGAGCTGTCGCTTGTCGGCGGCGCTTTCGCGCAACTCCCCCCACGCCTCGCCCAGCAGTTTGGTGAGCGCAGGATCGTTGAAACTGCGGATTTGCCGCGCGTGAAACGGAGTCACCTCTGCCAGCGCGATTTTCCCCGCCTCCATTTCGGTCAACAACGCCCGCGCAAACACCGGGCGCGAGACCAGAGTCTCGATGACCGCCGCACGTTCAGAGGGATGAAAATTGCGAAAATTCTTGGCGAGTTTTTCCCCGACGGCCGGATCGTCGAACTGCGCCAGACCGCGCACCGCGGTGGTGTTGAGGAAACGGATACTAATCAGTTGATCGCAAATCTGCCGAAGGTCGGCCGGGCGGTTATCGATCAGCGTCTGAAGGGCGGCGCGACGCGTGTTGAGTTCGGCCTTGGCATCAAGGGCGATGCGCTTCACCTCATCGAGCGCCCGGCCATCGCCGAACACTACGCTCAAGTCCCGCACCCGATCACGGATGCGCGTGCTGGTTGAGTCGCTGAGCTTTCGGACGAGGGCGTCCCACGCCGCAGGCTGGGTGGCCTTGCGCCAGCCGGCGAGGCCATCGACAAGGCCGAGGAGCAGGTCGGCCTGGAACGCCTCGGATTTGCTGACGACCATGGAATCGAGCAAAGCATTCACGGGCGCGGGATTCTTCTCGATGTCCTCGGCGAGCCGGCGGGCAATGAATTGGCGCGTGCGCGGCAACTCGCAACTGCCAGCCAGTTTCGCCAGTGCGCGCAGGTCGGTCTCGGCGACGGGAATGAGCCCATACCAAATCATCAGCGGGAGATTGTGGTCGTGCGCGTCTTCGGAATGCGCGAGCAAAGGTGCCGCGAGCGCCGCGCGCTGGGACACGGGCAATCGCTGGAGGGTGGAAGCGAGCGCGAGGCGAACGAGCGCGGATTTGTCTTCGCGCGCAAGCCGAACCATCTCCCTCATCGTAGCAGCCGAGGTGACGAGGCACTGACTGGGTTTTGTCTTTTGCGCCTCGGTTTCCGATCTTGAAGTGAGCCTCCTCACGTCGGCTGCTACAGGGGGCGAAGGGCGCTCGCTCATCACGGTGTCAAGCGGCCAATGATCCGACAACAGCCGGATGGCCCACACGCGAACGTGTTCGTTCTGATGATGAAGCTGCGCGGTTAGAAACTTTTCATCCGCCGCGCCAATGCAATAGAGCGACCAGAGAGCGCGGAGCTTATGAACGAGGTCACCATCGCGCTCGAACATTTCCAACAAACCCTCCCGGGCCCCCTCGAGGTTGCCACCGGCCACCGCGCGTTCCGCCAATTGCTGGCGGGCTTGGCGGACGAACCATTCGTTCGCATGCAAGTGCAGTCTCACCAAGTGCCGTGCGCTGAGCCTAGATACATCGCTGACGCCAACGCGCTTTGGATCGCCATAAGTGATTTTGAAAATGCGCCCGCTGGTGCGATGGACCCCAGTTGATTCGTGGCACTCACCAGTGTCGCTCCAATCGAGTGCGAACACGCCGCCGTCGGGGCCATAGCTGAGTTCCATCCCCCGGAACCAGGTATCTTCGGCAAACAGGAGGTCGGCTCCGTGATGGGCGACGTAGCCCGAACCTTTGCGCTCAAGGATTTCCTGGTTCGCACGGCGACCATGCAGATTCCATGTGAAGAGATGGCCGCGGTATTCGGCGGGCCAATTGTCGCCCAAATAAATCATCGCGCCAATGTGCGCATGGCCGCCGCCGAGCGCGTCGATCGTGGCATCAACATTCCGCGAATCGTTCACGGCCTTCTGGTTCCAGCCTTTGCCGATGTCAAAATGCCAGTGGTCGGCATGCTGGTCGATCAGCTCATAGACGCGCGGGTTCGGATCGATCGAGTGCGGGCGCACAAAATGCGCGCCGGGCGTGACGTGCCAGAGGTGGCCGTTGACGGTGTTGATGAAAAATAATTCACCAACTTCGTTCCAGTCGTAGCCCCACGGATTCGTGGTCCCGTGCGCCACCGCCTCGAAGATTTTGCGCTGTGGGTGATACCTCCACACGCCCCCACGCATAGGGATACGCTCCTGCGGCGGCGTCCCCGGAGCGCCGATCTCGCCGGCGGACGACGCACCGCACCGGCCATAAAGCCAGCCGTCCGGCCCCCAACGCAAACCGTTGGCGAAGGTGTGATAATTCTCCGGTGGCACCGTAAAACCGTCGAGCACCACTTCCGGCGCACCATCCGGAATACCATCGCCATTCTTGTCAGGAACAAACAGCAACTGTGGCGGGCACATGAGCCACACGCCGCCATGGCCAACCTCAACACTTGTGAGCATTTGCACCTCATCGGTGAACACTTTGCGGGAGCTGAAATGGCCGTCGCCATTTTTGTCCTCGAAAATGAGCACCCGGTCGCGCAAATGGAGATCGAACCTTTTGGCCCGTTCGGCGTAAGTGTAATTCTCCGCGACCCAGAGCCGTCCGCGCGCATCCCAGGCCAAAGCGATGGGATTCTGCACGTCCGGTTCGGCAGCGAACACGCTGACCTTGAAGCCGGGCGGCGCCTTGAACTTCGCGGCGGCCTCGAGGGCCGGCATCGGCGCGGCGTTGGTATCGGGTTCGGAATTATATGGAACGGGAAACTCCGCCGCGCACAGGGACACGCTGGGGAGCGCGAGCGCGAGGCCGATCAGGAGAAGCAGGTTTGGCTTCAGGCGCATAGTTGTCGCACGGAGAATCTGCTGAAGGGTGCGGGCTGACAAGTGCCAATCAGAGGTGGAACTCCGCGTGCTGACAGCCAGGATGAACATCAACCACGGATGGACACCGATGAACACGG
>JAYUBJ010000521.1:0-4140 GCA_043740915.1 Verrucomicrobiota bacterium | reverse complement strand
TTCGTTCCGGTGGAAAAATTATTGGGGTGTCGTGGTTTGGCGCGCCGTTGGAATTGAACATCGATTTATTGCGCGAGCGCAGCCTGCGCTACCTTTTTCCGGACATCAGCACCCAGGCCCACCTCGAACACACTGTGCGACTCGTGGCGTCCGGCCGCGTCCGTTTGCGCCCCACCATTACGCACGTGCTCGAGGGTTTGGAGTCGGTTCCGCAAGCTTTTGAGATCACCGCCAACAAAGGAAAGTACCAAGCCATCAACCCGGCGCAGGTGGTCATCAAGTCGGGATAAGTATAGAAACCGCAGATGAACGCAGATGAACGCAGATTAGAATCGAGTCCGACTACCGACCGTGTCCATGCGATTGCAGCCCCACCGTGTTATCTGCGTTCATCTGCGTTTATCTGCGGTTAAAATGCCGCTTTTAGGATGAAGTGATATGAAGAATGAACATGCCTTAACCGATGAACAGATCGAGCAATACCACAACGAGGGCTTCGTCGTCGTCGAGCGCCTGTTCGATGCGAACGATCTGGCGCGGGTAGACGCCACGATCCGGCAGATGACGGACCAGGCGCTGAGCGGCGGCGACTTCAGCAATATTCTCGAACTCGAGCCTGAGCTCGTTGACGGCCGGCGTGTTCCCCGGCGAATCTTCAGCCCGTACGACCAGCATGAAACCTTCCGCGATCTGGCGCACGATCCGCGTCTGCTCGACAAGGTCGAGTCGCTCATCACCGGCCACTTCAACCTCCAGCACAGCAAGCTCAACATGAAGCCGGCGAAAGTGGGATCGGCGGTGGAGTGGCACCAGGACCTCGCGTATTTCCCGCACACCAACGATGACCTCGTGACCACGCTGGTTTACCTCGACGACGCCACCGAAGAGAACGGGTGTCTGCAAGTTCTGCCCCGGCACCACACGCACTATTTCGAGCACGCCGGCCCCGACGGACGCTTCGCAGGCATGATCACCGAAGACTTAAGCGAGTTCGGCAAGCCCCGGAGTTTGCCGGCGCCGGCGGGGAGCGCAATTTTCATGCATTGCATCACGCCGCATTCCTCGCTGCCCAATCGCTCGAGCCGGCCGCGACGAACGCTCATTTACGAGTACCGCGCCAACGATGCGTTTCCGATTTATTACGGCGAAATGACCAATCTGGCTGAGGCGAAATTTCGTTTGGTCCGGGGCAAGCCCGCGCGCTTTGCCCGTTTCGGCGGGCCTCGTCCGTTGATCCCAAACGTGGGCAAGTACACCTCGCTTTATGAATTGCAAAGCCAGGCGAAGGCCCAGAGGAAATGAGTGCGGAATTGACCCGAGCGCGTCGGAGTCGCATTCGAAGGAAACGCCCGCTCCTCCCTCCGATGGAGGAGCGGGCGGGGGAGAGGAGGGGTGTTTTATTCCAATGACGCGATAACCGAAATGCGAAACAATTTCTTCCAATTGCCGGATGCCCGCCGGGTTGGTTCGACTTGAAATTCCAACAAACAAAGTTTTGCCAATCCGCAGCACATCACCGCCTTCGAGCGTGCCCGGTTTGAGAATTGTGCGGATCGGTCGAATCTTGGAAACAACGGGTTCCAGGGAATCCGCCTCCGTTCGCCGGGGCACGCTGCCCAGGCGGCAAATCACCGCGATCTCATCAAGAATAATAACCGGGTCTTCGACAACGGTTGAGTCCGGCAACTCCGGTTCCTCGGGCAACGCTTTTACAACCACTCCCGCGGTCTCCAAGGCATGGACGTAGGCCGAGTGTTGCTGCATGGCCAGTTCAAGGTCGAATTCCTGCCGGGTGAGTTGCCGCAGTTCGCAACGGCGCAAAGCGTGGCTGATTTTCCTGACGAACCCGTGCGTTTGAGGCGGAGTGCTCCTGGGTCTGGTGGCCCGCCACGATTCCGCAGCGGATATTCCTGACCGCCTAAATCACCCGCATCTGCACGGCATCGACCAGTTGAGGGCCGGCGGAAATCGAGCTGATGATGACCACGGTGTTGCCGGGATGCAGGAGCTTTTTTTCGATCAGGGATTTGAGGGCGTCTTCAATGGTCTTCTCCGGCGTGGTGTGGTCGAAGGGAATGACGATCGGCATGACGCCCCAGTTGATGGCAAGGGAGTCGGCCAATTGCCAGGTCTCGCAGACGGCGAAGATCGGCGAGTAGCGCGGGCGCATCCAGGAGGTGTAACGGGCCATCCAGCCGCGAATGGTGAACACGAGGATCGCCTCAGCCTTCAGTTCGTCGGCCATCACCACGGCGCTCTTGACGAGTTTTTGGCGTGGGCTGGTGAATTCGGCGCGCTCATGGTAGCCCGCGCTGCCGCTGCGTTCGATGCGCCGCGAAATCTTGTTGAACACCTCGAGGCATTTCAACGGATATTTGCCCACCGTGGTCTCGCCGCTCAACATGATCGCGTCGGCCTGCTCGAACACCGCGTTGGCCACATCCGTGATCTCCGCCCGCGTGGGCATCGGGTTCTCGATCATGCTCTCGAGCATGTGGGTGGCGACGATGACCGGCTTGCCGACGCGCAGACAGAGCTTCACAATCTTGCGCTGGATGATCGGCAGTTCTTCGTAGGGAACCTCGATGCCCAGATCGCCGCGCGCCACCATGATGGCGTCGGTCTCGGCGACGATTTCGTGCAAATTCTTGACGGCCTGCTGGTCTTCAATCTTGGCGACAATCAGCGGGCGGTGCTTGGAATGCTGGATGACGGCCTTCAATTGCCGGATGTCTCTCGCCTCACGCACAAATGACAGCGCGATGAAATCGACGCCCACCTCGAGTCCCACGGCGATGTCGGCCAGGTCCTTGGCGGTGAGCGCGGGCAGGCTGACCTTGACGCCGGGCAAATTGATGTGGCGGCGGCTGCCGAGCCGGCCGGGGGTGAGGACTTCGCATTCGACTTTGTTCGCCGATTTCGCGAGCACTTTCATGTGGATCTCGCCGTTGTCCAGCAGCACAACGTCGCCCACGCTGATGTCGTTCACGAACTCCTCGTAATTCACGTCCACGGAATGCAGTTCCTCGCTGCGCTCGCCCCGCACCGTGAGGGTGAATTTCTGCCCCGGCTGCAAATCAAGCGGGACCGGTAGATCGCCGGTGCGAATGGCCGGGCCTTGGGTGTCCATCATGATGCCGACAGAAACCTTGCGGGCCTGCGCGGCCGCGCGGATGTCCCGCGAAACCTGTCGCACCCAGTCGTGCGGGCCATGAGACATGTTGAGGCGGGCGATGTTCATGCCAGCATCGATCAGCCGGCCGATCATTTCCGCGGAACTGGTGGCCGGCCCCAGTGTGGCCACAATTTTCGTTTTTCTCATAACGCCTAATCTCCATGGCGGAAGATACGGATCGCGTGCCGGATTAAAAGTGTTAATTCAATGGCGGTCCGGCGACCGCCGGAATGAAATCGTCAAATGGGGCTTGATATTTGATTTTGGCCCAACAATATATCGGGGAAATTTAAAACAAATCCTTATGGCCGACATCGCGAACCGCTACCCTGAGAACGTGCCGGGAAAATTCTACGTCGATAACCAGTGCATTGACTGCGACCTGTGCCGCGAGACCGCGCCGAACAATTACACCCGCAACGACGACGGCGGTTATTCCTACGTTTTCAAACAAGCCGAAACCCCCGAGGAAGAAGCCCAGTGCAAGGAAGCCATGGAAGGCTGCCCGGTCGAAGCCATCGGCAATAATGGCCCTTAACCAACCCGGCCTCACCTGGCCTTGTCCAAGCGGAGCGTGACCCGGCCGACCACGGTCAGCTTGAGCGAACCGTTTTCCAGAATGGTCGGGACAATCTCCACGGTGGACCCCAAATTATATTGCTGCCCGTCGATAACCGTTGCCTCCAACGCGGACACTTGGGCCTGCCGTCCACTCACCGTGGCCACTTTCGGAGAAGAGAGCAGATCCACCCCTTCGCTTTCCTCCAACTGCTTCCAAAACACTTCCGTCTGCTGGCCATCAAATATGCCGTTCTGCGTGGTCTCATATTGACTCGTTTTGAGTTCAGCCAACCCCAGCTTTTTGGCCACCTGATCGGGCACTTCGACGATCTTGTGTTCCACGGTAATCACATTGGGGGTCGCGCTATCCGGGCCGGCAATCGTGGGTGAAAGGATGATCCAGA
>JAYUBJ010000520.1:0-4141 GCA_043740915.1 Verrucomicrobiota bacterium | reverse complement strand
CGCGGCTGATCCCGCGCCGCGCGGGATCAGCCGCAGTAGCTTGGCCAGGAGAACCATTGTAAAAATTCCTGATGCGTCCGGCCTGTGCGACGTGCTGCGGCTGGTCGAGGACGACACAGCCGCGGTCCGCGCCGGTTACGCCTGGGGAACGGGTGGCGCTTCTTCGCGGTTGCGTGCCGGTCGATAATCGCGGTATGCTTGCTCCCAGATGTGGCCGTTCATCGCATTCGTTTTGCTCGTGGTGCTGCTCGTGGTCCAGCGGCAGTGGCGGCGGCGCTGCGCCGATTTTGAACAGGCACTGGCGCGGGCGCAGCGGGACTACGCGGACCTGAAAGATCTGCACCACGAGAAGATGGCGCATGAGAGCGCGCAATTGGAGGCGCTGTTCAACAGCATGATCGAAGGGGTCCTGTTGCTCGATCGCGACGGGCGCGTGCGGTTGGCGAACCAGGCGCTCGACCATTTCTTCAACCTCACCAATGACATTCGCGGCCAGACGATCATGGAGGCCCTCCGTCTGCATGAGTTGCAGGATCTGGCCAACCGCACCGCCATCACGGGGCAGGTGCTCGATTTTGAACTCACCATGCCGGGTCTCGACGAACGCTGCCTGGAAGTCAACTCGAGTGTGTTCCTGGATCGCGACGGCAAACAGCAAGGCATGATCCTCGTCTTCCACGACCTGACCCGGCTCAAGCAGTTGGAGAATACCCGCAAGGAATTTGTCGCCAACGTCAGCCATGAACTGCGCACGCCGCTTTCGCTCATCAAGGGGTTCGTCGAGACCCTCATGGATGGCGCGAAGGATGATCCCGCGGTGGCGACGCGCTTTTTGCAGACCATCGACAAGCATGCCGACCGGCTCACCTATTTGATTGAAGATCTGCTGACCATCTCGCGGCTGGAATCCGGGCAGATCACGTTGAACCTCCAGCAGGTGGCGCTGCACCCGCTCACGCAACGCGTCGTGGATGATCTGCAAGCCCGTGCCGCGGAAAAAAAAGTGACCCTGGAAAATCTCGTGCCCGCCGAACTGGCGGTGCGCGCGGACGCCGACCGATTGCAGCAGGTCATTTCCAACCTGGTGGACAACGCGATCAAATACGGCAAACCCGCCGGGCGCGTCGCGATCCAGGCACGGCCGAACGGTGACAGAATTATCGAAATGTCAGTGACGGATGATGGACCGGGCATCCCGGCCGAATCGATCAACCGGGTGTTCGAGCGGTTTTATCGGGTGGACAAGGCGCGCTCGCGCGAGCAGGGCGGGACTGGTCTGGGCCTGGCCATCGTCAAGCACATCGTCCAATCCCACGGCGGCGAAGTGCGTGTGACGAGCGAACTGGAACAGGGAACGACGTTTTACTTCACCCTCCCGCAAGCGTAGCCAACCACCAAACCGCTTCCCTTTCGAGCCTTTCTTTGCTTTGGTTGATCGAGCAAATGGACACCACCAAGCCAAAAACCTTTCACTACCGGCGCTCGCGCTTTGTCACGCAATTGCCGGTGGACTATCGCTACAGCCCCTCCCACGCGTGGCTCGCGCGGCAGCCCGACGGCGCGTGGCGCGTCGGCATCACCAAGTTCGCCACCCGCATGCTCGGCGACATGGTGGATCACGGATGGGAAGTCGCGCCAGGAGCGCCCGTCGCGTGTGGACAGGTCGTCGGCTGGCTCGAAGGTTTCAAGGCCATCTCGGATATTTTTTGCGTCGCCGACGGAAGCTTCGCCGGCGCCAATCCTGTTCTGAAGGAGAAAGTCGCGCTGGTGAACAAAGACTGTTACGGTGCCGGCTGGCTGTACACGGTGCGCGGCACGCCCGACGTGAAATGCCTCGATGTCCACGCCTACGTGAAACTGCTGGACAAGACGATTGATAAGATTCTCGAAAAACAAATGGGGGACGAAAGCTAATGAACAAAAAACCAAAGCGGAGTTCAAAGTCCTCGCGCTCGACGGCCAAAGGAACAGCGGCCACATCCAGCGCCAACCCGAAACTCAAAACCCGAAACCCGAAACTCTCACCCCCCCGCGCGCGCTACCTCATGCTCGGGGGATTCCTCGGCGCGGGGAAGACCACGGCGGTCGTGAAGCTCGCGCAACATCTGACCGCGCAGGGACTGCGCGTTGGACTCATCACGAACGATCAGGGCAGCGCACTCGTGGACACCGCGATGCTCCGGTCGCGCGGTTTTGCGACGGAGGAAATACCAGGCGGCTGCTTCTGCTGCCGCTTTAATTCGTTGGTGGACGCGGCGAAAAAACTCACGGCCGCGTCGCGTCCCGATGTGTTCATCGCCGAGCCGGTGGGGAGTTGCACCGATCTCGTCGCGACCGTCACCTATCCGCTGCGGCGCATGTATGGCGACCAGTTCGCCATCGCGCCGCTCAGTGTGCTCGTGGATCCGGCACGGGCGGGGCGCATCTTCGGTTTGGAGCAGGGGCAGAAGTTTTCCGAGAAGGTGATCTACATCTACCGCAAGCAACTGGAGGAGGCGGACATCATTGTCATCAACAAGGCGGACACTTTGAGCGCCGGGCAGCAGCAGGAACTGGGGCGCGTCCTCGGGGAGACGTTTCCCGACAAGGAAATCTTTCACGTTTCCGCGCGCAGCGGCAAAGGGTTGGAGCCGTGGTTTGCCCGCATCACCAGCACCGAACAGCCCGGGGGCAAGGCGATGACGGTGGACTACGAAGTCTATGCCGAAGGCGAGGCCCTGCTCGGCTGGTTGAATTGCACCGTGCGGCTGGCGGCGAAAAAGCCGTTCGACGGAAACGATTTTCTGCAATCACTCGCCGACGATTTGCAAAAGCGGTTGAGCAAAAAAGGCGCGGAAATCGCCCACTTGAAAATGACGCTCGATCCGGACGAGCGTTTGGGCGACCTCGCCGTCATCAACTTGGTGCGAAACGATTTCGTGCCGGAGCTGTCGCAATCACTGGACGAACCGCTTACCCACGGCCAACTGATCCTCAATCTCCGCGCCGAGGCTGCGCCGGAGCTCTTGCGCGCCGCCGTGGAAGCCGCCGTGGCGAAGTGCGGGAAAGGCAGATCCAGGATTGCCGCAACGCTCGAGCACCTGGAGCATTTCCGCCCAGGCAAACCGCAGCCGACCCACCGCATCACCACGATGGCGTAAATGTTTGAGCCAGTAAAACCAATCGTTGGCAACCGGGTTTAACCGATGTAATTTGACTGCCGGAACATGACGACCACGCCGCGAATACTTTATTGCCACTGCCAGTACGCCCAAGTCGTGCCGCCGGAGGTCAAGGAAGCAGTGTTGCGCAAGCTGGCCGAATCGGGCGTGGCGTTCGACGCCGTGGCGGACCTCTGCGAGATGAGCGCCCGGCAGGATCCGTCGTTGAAGCGCTTGGCCGACGGCGGCGCGGTGAAAATCGCCGCGTGTTTCCCGCGCGCCGTGAAATGGCTGTTCCACACCGCCAAAGCCGACCTGCCGCTCGACGCCGCTGAAGTTCTCAACATGCGCGTGCAAACCGCCGAGGAAGTCGTCGCCTCATTATTTAACGGCGAGGTAAAGCCGAATTTGCCGACAAGAAAAGTCACCGCCCACGACGCGCCGAAGGCCGCCACTCAACCCTAGACGCCATCCCCCATTCCCAAATCCATGTCCCTCCTCACCGCCTTCACCCTCCGCGTCGTCCTCTATGAAGGCGCCGACGCGCAACCGCTCGAAGCCACCGATCGTTTGGCCGCGCTGACCGCGTTGCTCGAACGCGGATTCGCCGTCACCCGCACCGTCGCGGGCGGACGCGTCACGCCGCACGAGAAGGGTTCGTTGCTCGTGCTGGGCAAGTTCGCTGGGGGCGGCAAGCTCGAAGCGGAAGGCGTTTCGGCCGAGACACCGGTGCGGTTTCAGGACATCACGGGGTTTGACACAAATCGCATTGCAGAGTTTGCCGAGAGTACGCGTGCCGAGACGGGCGCGGCGAAGCACGGCGAGTGGAAGCCGTGGTTCCCGGTCATTGATTACGATCGTTGCACGAACTGCATGCAGTGTCTGAGCTTCTGTCTGTTTGGTGTGTATGGCGTGGACGAGCAGAATAAAATCCAGGCGCAGAACCACGACAACTGCAAGACCAACTGCCCGGCGTGTTCGCGCGTCTGCCCGGAGGCCGC
>JAYUBJ010000519.1:0-4142 GCA_043740915.1 Verrucomicrobiota bacterium | reverse complement strand
GTTATTTCGTCCGGGAAATTCCATGACACTCACGTCACCTCGCACCGCCGCAACGTGGAGCGGCGTATCACTCAAAATGCCGCGAGTATTCACGCCGACTGGCTCACCTGCGAAGTTGATCTGATCTGCCACGTCGCAGAGAAACGCTTTGAGTGTGTCGTTCATTGTGCAAGGTGCGAAAGCCGCCCAAGTTCGCTGACCGCCGCCGCGGCGACAGTAGAGCGTGCCGCAGTACGGGATCGGCGTTGGAAAACTTGAATGATGAAATCGGTGATAAAACCAACCCCGGTGAAACTCCTCTCGGTAATGGTGGCATGAGACAACTGTTCGCGAATCGTGTCGGATGGCTCGCCTTTTTTATCGAGGAGCATTTCAAGGACTGCCTGTTCGAGTGGTGTACGCATGGTCGAGCAGTCTAACGGAACTGAGCGACCCGGCCCACGGGACGCGTGGATTGCAACCGGAGCGCGATGGCCGGGTTAGATGCAGCGCATGGGTTTGGCATAACCATGGTGCTAAAGTTTGAAATCTTCCTTCATAGCAGGAGTTCCATGTTTGCGGATGAGTTTGGCGAGCTCATCCGTAGCGAGAGTGTTCCAAAGCAGGCCACAATCCAGACATGCTGAAAACAATTCGCTCTGAGCTGATGCACCCCACTTGGCCATGAACCTCCATGAGCGAAGCCTGCACGGTCGGAATAACTCCTGCCCCCATCGTCCACCGGATTCATACATATTGCCAGAAACGATCCTCTTGCCACCACACTTAATACACGTGCCCATATAATTATGATGCCGAACGGCGGGAATTGAGCCGCAGCCCCGGCAGCCGCGCCGGCGAGACGGTGAATGTGAACAATAAACCCATCACAATCCGAATCGAAACGGCTTAGGCTGCCGGCTCCACTCAAGTGTAGGCCACGACATACAAGCACAATCTAACCAGACAATATGACAAAGCCCCTGCAATAAGCGGTGCAACAAAACTGATGCCCAAAATCGCCGCCATGCGCCAGTCCGGCATTTTCGGATTTCTATCGTGCCTGCCAACAGCAAGGCGAATCAATCCTCGATAGCAGCCAATGCCACATGCCAGCCGGACCGGAATCGCGGGAGTGGATGGAGTTGTGCGATGCACGGCCATCGCGCCTCCAACAGCTCCGCCGACCGGAGAAAGCAATGTAGCAAGCTCGAAAATAGTCATGACGTGCGAAGTGGCCCAACCTCCTCATTGAGCGGAAAGTCTTCTGCCGATCTCGCGGGGCGCGTGTCGGCAGGGACAAGCCGCAGTGTTCAGATGGCCACACATTTGCCATCAAGGTGCTCGCGAGCACTCGCTTGGTCAAGGTGGAAGCAGGGCGGCTGGCGCGTGGCGGCACATTTCAGTTTCTTGCAGCGTAGTGGCACGGGCGTCCCGCCCGTGTGCCCCAGCCAAAGCAAGAGTTTGCGCCAACCCGCAACACACACTGGCGGGACGCCCGTGCCACTAACAGAGCCCGCTCGCGAGCAACTTTTAAGGGCTTGGTTTGCAATAACGTGAGATGCACCCGGCGTGTGGCGGCATAGAATCAAGGGTTGAACGCGATTGTTTTTTGGGCTCGTCAACGCTCCTCAGCGCGAGCAGACGCGCAGAGAAATGTCATGCCGAGGCGGGATAAACTTCCGAATTCACCCTCGCTGGGGCATTATTTGGGATCGAACCCTTCCCAGTGGCGCCCGTGCGGGTGTCGAGATGATAACGATCGGCCTTGCGATCCGAACGATCCAGGCCGCTGACGAGGTTAAACGGAGGCGGTGTATTCATCGTGCTTTGATTTTGAGGTTGCTGGTTTCGGAACGAAGCCTTCCGCAGACTTGACCCGCCGGAGCGGAAAACCAACCGACACGGACAGTGAACACTCGTTCCCTTCACCAGCCCTAGCCTTCTCTCCCGCCGCGGGGGCGAGGGGAAAGCATCCACTACCAACCTCGAGAAAGCAGTTTCTTGCGGCGCGGTTGGTGTTACTTCACCGCCGGCGCGGATTTCAAATGTTGATCCAGCCAGCCAAGGGTTTTTTCCCACATCTCAGGAAGATAAACATGGCCGATGCCCGGATAGACAATGCTCCGGAATTCGTCTTCCTTTCCGTACAATTGAAAAACTTCACGCGCCTTCGCCTCGATAATCCGGATGCCGTCGGTGGGCGATCCAGCATCCTGATCGCCGGTCATGAACAACATCCCGCGCGGCGCAGATAATGCCACGACGGCCTCGCTGTCGAAATGATTGAGCATCCCCGGCACAAAGTAATAGATGCCGTGATATTTCAATCCCTCGTGCGCGATCAAATTTTGATACCGCGTCAGGCACGCCACGGCGATGCCCACTTTCAGCCGTTCGTCCAAGGCCATCAACCACCACGTCCGCGTCGCGCCCATGCTGATGCCCGTCACGCCGATCCGCCGGGCATCGACCTCCGGGCGCACGCACAGGTAATCCAGCGCCATAAGGTCGTCGCGGAGCATCATGCCCCACAGCGAGCGCCCGGCCCACAGATTGAATTTGCTGGCGGTCATTTCCCCCGCCGAACCTTTCTCCGTCGGCCCGCCCGGCCCGGCACCGTTGCGTTCGCCAAAACAATACGCGTCAATACCCAGCGCCACATAACCGCGCCGCGCCAGTTCCGGTCCTGGCATCACCGGTGCCGCGTTGGTCTTCAGCATCTCCTCCTTGCCGTTGTCGTACTGCCCGCCATGCCAATGGCAGTAAAGCACCGCAGGCGCTTTTCCCACCGCGCCTTTCGGTAGAAATAAATATCCGGGAACCGTCGCGCCCGCGCCGTTGTCGAACTGGAATTTTTCAAGGGTGTAATCGCCGCGGTCCTCTCGCGAATGCGTTTTGATGATCGGTGTTTTGGGGCGCGGCGGAAGCTTTCCGAGCAGTTGCCTAAGCTGCGCGCGGATCTGGACACGCCGTTTCTCCCACGACTTGCGGGTCGTCGGCACAGTGAAGTCAGGGGCGACCCCGGCCTTTTCAAGCCAGCGTGAGCTTTCGGATTTTTCGTTTTGAGCCATGAGCGGGTCGGGGTTCACCAGCGTCGCCAGCAACGCCGCCCGGAACATTGCCAGTCGCGGTTTCATAAGCACAAGCGAATCGTCGGTGCCGCGATTGAAGCACAACCGCTCTGCGGAGCGAAGCAGTTTTGAAGTGACTCGGGATTCCGAAGGAGAAACCGCAGATTGCGTGGATAGCGCGGATAAACATCGACCAGCCAACAATAAATGTCCAAGACCTCAAAGAGGCATGCTTCAGACAAATCCCGCTCCCCAGCCGTGGTCAAAAATCAGCCGTTCCAATCAGCGTCCATTCGTGTCCATTCGTGGTTTGCTTCCCCAGGTCGGACGCTGAACCAAATCAATCTTGCATTGCCATCGTCGCTCCTTAACGTTCCCCGGTGCTTGAAACCGCAACCCGGTCAACTGACGAAAAACTGACAACCCAACCCGCCCCGAACGACCCCCGCGCAATGGAATCTTTGCAACACCCCGACCAATTTGCCCGCCGCCACATCGGCCCCAGTCCCGACGAACAAAAAGCCATGCTCGTCACGCTCGGTCAACCAAGCCTTGACGCGCTCGTGGACAGCGCCGTGCCGGCCAACATCCGCCGCCACCAGCCGCTCGCCCTGGCCGCGGCCGAGAGCGAATTCGAGGTGCTCGCGCGCCTCAAGTCCATCGCCAGCAAAAACCAGGTCTTTCGTTCGTTCATCGGCATGGGTTATTCCGATTGCATCACGCCGCCGGTCATTCAGCGGAACATTCTCGAAAACCCCGGCTGGTACACGCAATACACTCCCTACCAGGCCGAGATTTCGCAGGGCCGCCTCGAGGGCCTGCTGAATTTCCAGACGATGATCTGCGACCTCACCGCCCTGCCCATCGCCAATGCCTCGATGCTCGACGAGGCCACCGCCGCCGCCGAGGCCATGATGATGTGCCACCGCCTCAAAGGCGTGGACGGACGGAACACTTTCTTCGTCTCCGAAACCTGTCATCCACAAAATATTGAAGTCGTGCGGACGCGCGCGAAAGCGCTCGGCATCGAAGTGGCCGTCGGTTCGCATGAGTCCGTGGCGCTCGATGGAAAGTTCTTCGGCGCGCTCG
>JAYUBJ010000518.1:0-4148 GCA_043740915.1 Verrucomicrobiota bacterium | reverse complement strand
AAACGCCTTCGTATGCACCATGCCGGCCAGCGAAACCAGAAATTGAATCCGTGCATCCTGGCTCGCCCGCAGCACCCCCACCGCGCCGCCCATGCTATGGCCGATATAACCGACTTGGTACCCATTCAAGGCGTCGAGCACGGCGCCCAGATCCGCGACTTCCTTGGAAATGTTCGAGTCCACAAACCTTCCACCGGACGCGCCGTTGCCGGAATACGAGACGCGCAGCGTCGAAATACCCGCCGTCGCCAACCCTTCCGCCAGTGACACAATGAAGGGCCGGTCCTTGTTGCCGGTCACGCCGTGGCCGAGGACCACGATATGCTTGGAATACTGGCTGCTGGGATGAATTGAATAATCGAGCCGTTCGCCCTGAGGATTTTTGATTTCGCCAAACATAAAATGAATTCGTTGGTTGAGATTTTCGTTTAGTTCAACATGCCCGACAGCCCATCGCAACCAGTTTTGCGGGCCGTATTTCATTTTTTCATTTTCTTGCACGACGGTGCGAGCCCGCCGCAGCGGGTCCCTACCCTTGGTCGGTAGGGATGCGCTGCCGCGCGTCACCATCTGCCGACCCCGTCGGCGCGAGCACCGCGAGCATCTCCCCTCCCTCCGAGCGCGTGCAACATTCCTTCGCTCCTTCGTCCCCAAAAAACCTCACGCCCTTCGCGGATACGATCCGCTCGCCTCGCGGCGCTCACTGACGCGGAAATCATGGGGACCCGCCGCAGCGCAGTCCCTACCCTTTGTCGACCGGGCGGTTGCACGAAATGACAGACAACCAGTTTTGCGCTGGCGGAAACTAAAAAAACGCGTTAGCAGTTGATTTGAATGAGCCCATTTGATTTGCGCACAAACCGATGCCGCCGTTCGCCGTTGACCCCCTTGTTGCTGGCGTTGCTGGCGGTCGGGTTGCCCGCGTTGAGCCGCGCCAAGGATCCCGAGCCGGCCCGCTCGCCGGGCGGCCGCATCGATTTTCAGCACGATATCCGTCCGATGCTTTCCGACGTTTGCTTCAATTGCCACGGGCCGGATCCGGAGAAACGCAGAGCGAAGTTGCGACTCGATACCCAAGCGGGGGCGTTCGCGGATTTGGGCGGCTACCATGCCATCGTCCCGGGCAAGCCGTCGGCGAGCCCGCTATACAAACGTATCGTTTCCAAAGACCCGGAAGAAAAAATGCCGCCGCCCAAATCGGGCCGCCAGCTCACCGCCACGCAAATCAAACTCCTCAAACAATGGATCGAGCAGGGCGCAAAATGGCAGTCGCATTGGGCCTTTCAAACGCCGGAAAGTCCGCCGGTACCGAAGGTCAAAAAATCGTCGTGGCCACTCAATCCCATCGACAACTTCATCCTCGCACGATTGGAACAGGAGCATTTATCGCCCTCGCCGGAGGCCGCCAAGCTGACGTTGCTCCGGCGCGTTACCCTCGATTTGACCGGGCTGCCGCCAACCCCGCAGGAAGTGGATGCGTTCCTCGCCGACACTTCGTCGGATGCTTACGAGAAACTCGTGGATCGCCTGTTGCAATCGCCGCATTACGGCGAGCGGATGGCGATGGACTGGCTCGACGGCGCGCGCTACGCCGACACCAATGGCTATCAGGTGGACATGGACCGCCAAATGTGGCGCTGGCGCGATTGGGTAATCGAGGCGTTCAACAGAAACCAGCCGTTCGACCAGTTCACCGTCGAGCAAATCGCCGGCGATCTGCTGCCCAATCCAACGTTCGAGCAACGGGTGGCCACCGGCTTCAATCGCAATCACCGCATCAATGCCGAAGGCGGCGCCATTCCGGAAGAGTGGCGCGTGGAATACGTCATCGACCGCGTGGACACGACTTCAACCGTCTGGCTCGGCCTGACGATGGGTTGTGCCCGCTGCCACGATCACAAGTACGATCCGCTCACGCAAAAAGATTTCTACCGCTTCTACGCGTTCTTCAACAGCGTTAATGAAAATGGCCTCGATGGTGGCGCGGGCAACGCCGTGCCGCTCGTGCAGGTGCCCTCACCGGAAATCCAGGCGCAAATCGCCGTCGTGGACGCAAAAATCGCCACGGCGCAAAAAGACGTGCAAGCGGTTGAGTTGCGTTTGCCTGCGTTGCAATTGGAATGGGAAAAAACGGCGGCCACCAACGCCTCCCCGTGGACAGTGATGGATGCGGCCAGTTTCGTTTCGACCGAAGGCGCGACGCTGGTGAAGCAGGCGGATGGCTCGTTGCTCTCCAGCGGCAAACGTCCGGACAAGGACACCTACACCATCGTCGCGCACTCCGACTTGAAGGGCATCACCGCCGTGCGTTTGGAATTATTGCCCGACGACAGCCTGCCGAGCAAGGGTCCGGGCCGCCACGAAAACGGCAACCCCGTGCTGTCGGAATTTCGTGTGCAGGTCGCGCCGAAAACCAACGCCACGGCGCTCAAACCGGTCGGGTTGCAAAATCCCACCGCTGATTTCAGCCAGAAGGACTACAACGTGGCGGCCGCCATCGACGGGAAACTCGACACCGGCTGGGCGCTTTATCCGGAAGTGGGCAAGCCGCATTTCGCAGTGTTTGAAACGAAGGAGCAGATTGGCTACGACGCAGGTGTCACGCTCACGTTCACCCTCGACCAGAACTACGGGGCGGGCTCGTTGATCGGGCGTTTCCGGCTCGCGGTGACCACGGCAGCGCGGCCGGTAAGCGCCACGTCATTGCCTGAAACGATCACGAAGGCCCTGGCGATTCCGCCCACGCAACGCGACGACAAACAAAAGACGGAGCTGTCCTCGTATTACCGGACGAACTCGGCGGAGTTGAAGCAGGCGCAGGCGCAGGTGGCCGCGCTCGTCGCTCAGAAAAGCCAACTGGTGGCGAGCATCCCGACGACGATGGTGATGCAGGAATTAGACAAGCCGCGCGACACCTTCATGTTGAATCGCGGCGAATACGACAAGCCCGGCGAGAAAGTCTCGGCGGCGGTGCCCGTGAGTCTGACGCCTTTGCCCAAAGACGCGCCCGCCAACCGACTGGGTCTGGCGCGCTGGCTCGTCGATCCGGCGAATCCGCTGACCGCGCGCGTAGCGGTGAACCGCTATTGGCAAAATTATTTTGGCACCGGCCTCGTGAAGACCGCGGAAAATCTCGGCTCGCAGGGCGAGCGCCCGAGTCATCCGGAATTGCTCGACTGGCTCGCAACTGAGTTTATGGGGTC
Source organism: Verrucomicrobiota bacterium (assembly GCA_043740915.1). GTDB lineage: Bacteria > Verrucomicrobiota > Verrucomicrobiia > Limisphaerales > JAYTXL01 > JAYTXL01. The sequence continues at coordinate 945 of JAYUBJ010000518.1, read as the reverse complement.
TGGCGGATCGGGTTTGGGTTCTGGGGCTGGATCCCAGACGCCAGACGCCAAAACCCATCCCCAATTCCGCTCCCATCCCCAATCCCGCTGGAACGTGAAGGCGATGCAAAAATTGATCGTGACGAGCGCCACCTACCGGCAGGCGTCCAAGGTTACAAAACCGTTGCTGGAAAAAGATCCGGGCAACCGATTGCTCGCGCGCGGGCCGCGACTGCGGTTGCCCGCGGAATTGATCCGAGATCAGGCGCTCGCCGTCAGCGGTTTGCTCGTGGGAAAAATCGGCGGCCCCTCGGTCAAACCCTACCAGCCGGCGGGTTTGTGGGAGGAACTTTCCTACAACCCGAAATCCCTCGGTTACATCGTGGATGAAGGCGAGAACCTTTACCGACGCAGCATGTACACGTTTTGGAAACGCACGGTGCCGCCGCCCTCGATGACCACCTTCGATGCGCCGGGCCGGGAAATCTGCGCCGTGTTCCGCTCGCGCACCTCCACACCGTTGCAGGCGTTGGCGTTGATGAATGACGTCACTTACGTGGAGGCCGCGCGCGCGCTGGCGCAGCGAATGTTGACCGAAGGCGGCGCGACCATGGAGCAACGGATCGGCTACGCATTCCGGTTGGCGACCGCGCGCCCGCCGCAGGCCGGTGAATTGAAAATCATGCTGAACGCCTATCAAACCCGCCTCGCGGAATTTCAGAAGAACAAGACAGCGGCGCTGAAGTTGGTGGAGGTCGGCAAATCGAAACGGAACGAAAAACTCGACCTCAGCGAACTCGCCGCCGGCACCGCCGTGTGCAATTTGATTCTCAACCTCGATGAAATCGTCACCAAAGAGTAAACGCACGTCCGGAAATCCGGCCCCGGTTGGCACGGGCTCTCAGCCGGAACAATGCCGTAGGACAGGCGTCGCGCCTGTCTCTGAATTCATCCGGACGGTACAAC
>JAYUBJ010000517.1:0-4152 GCA_043740915.1 Verrucomicrobiota bacterium | reverse complement strand
AGGATTGGACCGTGGACCAAAAGCCGGAGTTGTTTTGCTTCGGCCTGCTCGAAGCGTTTGATATCAAACAACTGACGGCATTGGTTGCCCCGCGAGCGGTGGTTACCAGGTGATCACGGCCGCAATTTCCAGATCGTTCAGCCGCCAACCTGGAATGGAATTGCCAACGAACGACGACAAGGTAGGACTTGCATTTATTCCGCCGAATTGGTAATGATCAATCATCTTATGCCTACATACGCTTACTTAGCCCGGGATCCAACGACGGGTCGGGAGACGAACGCCACGCTGGACGCCGCCACGGAGGAAGGTGCGATCAAGGCGCTTTTGGGCCGCAATCTTTTGGTGGTGAAAATTGAGGAAAAAGCCGCCAAGAAGGCCGGCACCTCCCGCGGCAAGGTGGTGCTGGCGGACCTGGTGGTCTTCACGCGGCAACTGGCCACGATGATTGATGCCGGGTTGTCGATGGTTCAATCGCTGGATGCGCTGGCCGAACAGGCCACCAACAAGGCGATGAAAGACGTCATCAAAGGGGTCAGCCTCAAGGTGCAAGGCGGTGACAATTTTTCTGACGCGTTGCGCAAATACCCCAATGCCTTTGACAAGTTGTACGTTTCGATGGTGGAAGCCGGCGAAAAAGGCGGTTTGCTGGCCGAAATTCTGGCGCGAGTCGCCACCTTCCTGGAAAACCGCGCCCGGATGAACAAAAAAATCAAGTCGGCGATGATGTACCCGACCGCCGTCACGATCGTGGCGATCCTCATCACCATCTTCCTCCTGGTCAAAGTCGTGCCGGTATTCGCGGAGGTGTTCAGCGGCTTCGGCAAAAAACTGCCCGCCCCCACCCAGGTTTTGATCGACATCAGTGAGTTTATGCGTTCGAGGTATGGCATCTTGATCTTTGTCGGCATGGCCGGCGCGGTTTACGGTTTCTTTTGGTACATCAAGACCCCGCCGGGCCGCGCCATGTGGGATGCCAAACGAATCAAACTGCCAGTCTTCGGGGCCATCGCGCATAAAATCGTTTTGGCCCGATTCACCCGCACCTTCTCGTCCTTGATCCGCAGTGGTGTACCAATCCTGGAGGTGTTGAACATTGTGGCCAACACTTCCGGCCATGTGGGCATGGAAAAGTCCATTCGCACGGCGGCGCTCGACATCGAAAAGGGCGATGGCATTTCCACTGCCCTGGCCAAGAACCCCATCTTCCCGTCCATGATCATCCGCATGATGATGGCGGGCGAGCAAACCGGCAAACTCGATGTCATGCTTGAACGCGTGGCGGATTTTCTCGATGAGGAAATTGAAGTAACGCTCTCGGGGTTGACCTCGCTGATCGAGCCGATCTTGATTTGTTTCCTCGGCGTGGTGGTTGGCGGCATGGTGGTCTGCATGTTCCTGCCGATCTTCAAGTTGAGCGAGCTGGCTGCTCCCAATGCGCCTGGCAAATAAACTCGGCATCCCGAAGACATCTTAATCCCGCTTGCCCGCGCCGTGCGCTTAACCTAGCCTAGCGCCATGGCAAAGGTCTTGTTGATCGACGACGAAGTGACCATGGTTCAAATGGTCGCGGAGTTGCTTCGTGCCGAGGGGCACGAGGTCTTTCCTTTCACCAGCGGAAACGCCGCATTGGCCGCGATCGAAAACCTCGCCCCGGAACTGGTCATCACCGATCTTTACCTCGACAAAACCCGGGCGCACGGCTTCGAGATTTTGCACAAGGCCAGGTCGCTGAACCCGCCTGCGGTGGTCATCATGATCACCGGTTTCGGGAGCATTGAAACCGCCGTTGAGGCAATGAAGAAGGGCGCGTACGACTATCTGGAAAAGCCTTTTAAGCTGGACGAACTCAAACTCTGCGTCCAGCGCGCACTTTCTTACAACGAGGCGGTTTCGGAAAATTTTTACCTCCGCAAGCAACTCAAGAAAAAATACCGGTTCAGCCAGATCATCGGCAGCGCCGCCAAAATGCAGCAGGTTTACCGGATGGTTGAGCGCGTGGCGGACACGGACAGCACGATCCTGATCCTCGGAGAAAGCGGCACCGGGAAGGAGCTGGTTGCCAAGGCGCTGCATTTCAACAGCCGCCGCCAGTTCGCGCCCTTCGTGCCGGTCAATTGCAGCGCGTTACCGGAAAGTCTGCTGGAGTCCGAGCTTTTTGGCCATCGCAAAGGCGCCTTCACCGGGGCCATCAATGACAAGATGGGGTTATTCCAGGAAGCCGATGGCGGCACCATTTTTCTCGACGAAATCGCCTCCATGTCGCCCATGCTCCAAAGTCGGCTGTTGCGCGTCTTGCAGGAGAAAGAAGTGCGCCGGGTCGGGGATACGGTTCCGGTTTTCGTGAACGTGCGCGTCCTGGCGGCCACCAACGAGCCGCTGGAAAAGAGAATCAAGGAAGGCACCTTTCGGGAAGACCTCTATTACCGGCTCAATGTGATTTCCATTCCCCTGCCCAGCCTGCGGGAACGCCACGACGACATTCCCCTGCTGGTGGGTCATTTTCTAAAGGACAAAATTAATTCCCGAACGGGCCATCCGTTCCAAATCTCCCGCCGGGCCATGGATGTCTTGAGCGCGCATGACTGGCCCGGCAATGTCCGCGAACTGGAGAACGCCATCGAACGGGCTTGCGCCTTGTGCGACGGCGATATCATTCTCATCGACGATCTGCCGCCGGCACTGCATCGCTATGCCCCCCCCGAAGCTGCTGGCGGGGCCGGTGAGGCTCACGACGCGGTGGTCGCGCTGCCGCAGACGGCCCCGTCGGGAGCGATCTTTTCCCCATCACCATCCGAACCCACCGCGAATCGCCCTGCCGGGCCGGTGGCCAATGCGGCTCCGGGCCAAACCATCGGTCCGCTCAAGAATTTTCTCCGGGAACAGGAAGTGGCTTACCTCCACCGCGTCCTGGCGCAAACCAGCGGTGACAAGGACCGGGCCGCGCAACTCCTGGGGATCAGTCTGGCCACGCTTTACCGCAAACTGGCCGAGGGTGACGACACCGTCTAGCCGCCCATAATTTTCATTTCCCTTTCCGGCGGGCTTTTCTACTATGGCCCTCCGTTTGTGTCGTATCCGCTGACCGAAACTGAAACATTGAAACTGTAATTATGCCACTGACCCACACCAAAGACCTGTTCGCGAAGGCGCTCAAGGGCAAGTACGCCCTCGGCGCCTTCAACGTTAACAACATGGAACTGCTCCAGGCCATCGTCGAGGCGTGCGAGGAGGAAAAAGCCCCGGTGATGCTCCAGATTTCCAAAGGGGCACGCCAATACGCCAATCCCGTCTATCTCAAGAAACTCATCGAGGCCGCCGTCAGCCTGTCCCACATCCCGATCGCCGTCCACCTCGACCACGGCGATACCTTCGAGCTGTGCAAAGAATGCATCGACGAAGGTTTCACCAGCGTGATGATCGACGCGAGCCACGAGCCATTCGAGAAAAACATCGAAACTTGCAAGAAGGTGGTGGACTACGCCCACAAGCACAACTGCGTGGTCGAGGGCGAGCTTGGCATGTTGGTCGGCGCGCAACACGATGACGGCGAGGAAGGCGGCGGTTATTCCAAAGGGGGCTGCTACACCCACCCTGACGAAGCCGTCCAATTCGTCAAAGCATCCGGCGTGGATTCGCTCGCCGTGGCCATCGGCAACTCACACGGCGCCTACAAATTTAAAGGGGAGCAGCATCTCGACCTCGAACGCCTCAAGGCCATCAAGAAGGCCCTCCTTGATGCCGGCCTCGGCGATTACCCGCTCGTGCTCCACGGTGCTTCGAGCGTGCCCAAGGACCTGGCGCAAGAAATCAATAAATACGGGGGCAAACTGGGCGAAGACACTGCCGGCGTTCCCGAGGCCGACATTGAAATCGCCCGCCGCGTCGGCTGCACCAAGGTCAACATCGACACTGATTTGCGCCTGGCCATGACCGCGGCCATTCGCAAGGTGCTTGCGGAAAACCCGAAAGAATTCGATCCGCGGAAATACCTTGCCCCCGCCCGCACGAAGGTAAAGGAACTGGTCCGCCACAAAGTGAAGAACGTCCTCTGCTGCGCCGGGCACGCTTTCGATTAATAAAAAAATAAAACCGGGTCCGTCGATCAGGGGATGATCGTCCGGACCCGGGGAGTTTTCGGAATCGGCACAC
>JAYUBJ010000516.1:0-4159 GCA_043740915.1 Verrucomicrobiota bacterium | reverse complement strand
CCGGGATGATCGCGCCCGGGGGCACGTGCGGAAAAAGTACGACCATTGAGGCCGCGAGGAGCAGCACGAATGCAGCCCAGCGCGAACGTCCGCGGTCGCTCAGATGACCGAAGATCGGGTTGCTGATGACCGAGGCGATGAAGAGGCAACCCAGGGCCAGGCCGGTTTGTTGCGCGGAGAAGCCGTGCGCCTTTTGCAGAAAAAGCGAGCCCAGCGTGGTCATGCTGCTGCCGGCGAAGTCCCGCGCACAAAACGCAATGGCCGCCACGATGAACAGCACCCACAGCGCGGAAGTGGGAAACATTTTTCCGGCGTGAGTCCGGCCGCCAGCGGGTGCGGGTGGACGGCGGTCGTCGTTTTCCGCCAGGCGAAAAAAAACCGCGGCCATCACCACGCCCAGCAGTCCCAGTTCCAGGACGGGTGCGCGCCAGTCACCGCACTGGTCGGCGCGCCAGCCCGCATAGATGGGCCCGAAGAAAAATCCGACACTGGCACCGATGCCCACCAGGCCGAGCGCGCGTCCGGAACTTTCAGGAAACAACCCCGCCACGAGTCCGGTGCCGGCAGGATGAAACACGCTGCCGCCGAGGCCGGCGACGAGGACGCAGGCGACAGCGGTGGCGTAGTTGGGCGCGAACGCCAGACCGGCGAAGCCGAGAGCATTGAGAAGCAGCCCGAATCCAAGGAGCGTCTTGCGGTTGAAGCGGTCGGCGAGGATGCCCATGGGGTAAGCGGGCAGGAAGTAGGCAACATTCATCAGCGTCACCAGCAACGTGGCCGCCGCCGGCGACGCGAGGTGGAAACCGGCCTGCACTTTCAAATAGAGCGGAATGAGTGCGACTTGATAGACGTGCGTGAAGGCGTGCAGCGTGCCGATCAGCCAGAGCGTGCGGGTTTTATGGACTTGCGATTCCATGTTAATGCCGCGGCCGGGACCCATTGTGTGGTACCAAGCATGCTCGGTACCCGCTCCTGCGGACTGCGGTTTGTCCCAAACCGCAGCGCGTCGCCACCCAACCAGCACTGAAATTAACCCGAGCCGCTTCCGCACTTTCACGCGCTGCGAGTTGGGACAACTCGCGGTCCGGTGCAGGGGCAGGCTTCGCGGCTTTTCTCGCGTCCCATCTGACCACCGCTTTCATGGTTTTCTGATTGATCACATTTGCCTTCAGTGAGAGTCCGCACTCGCCATCAGAGAGCAGCCGCGGGGCTCGGCCGACGCAGCGCGCCCGATCAGTTCAAAACCGTCGCCGTGACGGACGGCCAGGTCTTCGGTCTGGATGGCCATGACGGAGCGCACATTCGCCAAATCGTAAATGCGAAGCAAACCCGTTTCGCCGTCGGTGACCTCACGCCCGGTCTCCGGAGAAATGATTTTCACGCGCGTCCATGGGGGGAATTGAAAAAGACGTTGAGAGTTTGCGCAACTGCCTGCGACGCGGTCATAGGCCTGTGAACTTAATTCGCTCATGCCGTATTCGCAGGTGATGCGCGCCGCTGGAATGCCGAGAAATTGGGTGATGAGCGCGTGCAACTCCGCCTTGGGGAGTGTGCGCGAACGTCCTTTGTAGCCGCCCGTTTCCAACACGCGCGAGCCGGGAGGCAAAGAGAGGTGAAGTTTTGTTTCCGCGAGCTGATCCAGCAAGTGGACGAAAGAAAACGCGGTACCCAGCAGGATGACCTGGCGGTTGGCCGCCGCACATTCGCGCAAGGCTGCCACCGTTTTGTCCACGTCGAGCTGCCAGGCGCCCCTGGGGTCCACGTTGCCGGTGAACACAGAATCTGGCGAACCCAACTCGCGGCGCACGGTGTCGAACATGTACGCCAGCGAAGAATGGGGGGCCTGGGCCGGGGTTGGGGTCAGACAAATAAATGGAGGTTTGTCTTGAGTCACAGGCGAATGACCTTGGCCGCTCTCATCCAAGCCGGCGAGCAGGTGCGCGCGAAACCAGGGCAGCAGCGAGGCCTGATAGATGGCGAGCGATTCCGCATTGTGAAAATGGCGGCTGGGCTGCTGCGTGGTCGTGCCACTGGAATGGAAAACCACGGTGCGCTCCTGGGTGGGGAGGCTGGTGAGTTCGAGCTCCTTGAACGCGGCGGTGGGGATGGCGGGGATCTCCGACCAATCGGTCACAGTGTCAGGAGAGACGCGTCGTGACTGGCAGAACTTTTGATAGGGCAGGTTGTGGGCAAACTGGAGCGTGAAAAGGGATAAGGCGAGGAGATTGAATTGGATGTCCGTGGTGGGTGCTTCAAGATTTGAGACCGTAGTCGGATTGATGCGTTCGCGAATCGAATCCCTGAACCGAGGAGCGCCGATCTCCCGATCGGCAGGTCTCTCTTCGATACTCGCAACGGGCCGATCAGGAGATCGGCGTTCCGGTTCATGGGCTGGGAAGCCGAGCGCAACCTGAAGGTTGCGGCTACAAGATGCCAGAGCAGGTGCGTCCGCGGCTATATTGCTGTCCGAACCATCCGCGGGCGGGCGGCCGGCGGATCGCTCCATGAACGCGCGCAGGTGCGCGGTGTATTCTGAAAATGTCGGACTCGGTGTCATGCGGTTTTATTCCAGGCTGGTTTTCCGCGACAGCCTGCGGTGAATGTCGAGTGGAGCGCGCGGAATGTCGAGCGGGAAACTGCGGACGCCGGCGGTGGGGCGCGACTCAGTTTCTGGAAGGGGAGTCTGTAAGAATCCAGGGGCCGTGAAAAACCAAGAAGTGTGTGGCTGAACCGGACCGCGAGTTGTCTCAACTCGCAGTGCGTGGAAGAACCGAGCCGGCGTTGGGTGATTCCAAGGCTGCTTGGATGGCGACGCGCTGCGGTTTGGGACAAACCGCGGTCCAGGAGGGGAGTTCCAAGCCGTGCGTGGCACTCCAACGCACCGTGCTCGGGCTGCGAGGGCGCGAGCGAAAACGGCCCGAGCTTCGGTACGACCCGGGCGACAACCTTGCAGGCCACGAGTCTTCACGCGGCGGCAGCGGGCCCACCCGAATTAACTGGGCAAACCAGTGATTCTCCCCGTAAATGTGCGGCAATATGTTTGACGCGATCAAAGTCCAGTTGACGGCCACGGCGGAGAAACTTGCCCACCTGCGGAGGTTTCTTTGACGTCCCTACCGCGCAAAAACGCCTCGGCGAACTGGACGCCGAGATGTCAAAGGACACGTTCTGGAACAATCGCGAACAGGCGCAACGGCTGATCGACGAGGCAGGATTGCTGCGTAAAAAGATCGAGCCGTTATTTCGGGCGGAGAAGGAGCTGGAAGATTTCAAAATGATGGTGGAGCTGGGCGAAGGCGAACCGGCGTCGGCCCAGGCGGGCGTGGTCAAGGATTTGGATCGCGATCTCGCCAAGCATATCAAGGAACTCGAAGCCGCCGAGTTGCGCGCGCTGCTCAACGGCCCGCATGACAAGAACAATTGCATCCTCAGCGTCAATGCCGGCGCGGGGGGCACCGAGTCGTGCGATTGGGCGAACATGCTGTTCCGGATGTATCAGCGCTGGTGCGAATCCCACGGCTGGGAAGTCGAGGTCACCGACGCACTGGCCGGTGACGTGGCCGGCATCAAAAGCGTCACGCTGCTGGTCACGGGTGAGAATGCGTATGGCTATTGCAAAGCCGAGCGCGGCGTGCACCGGCTGGTGCGGATTTCGCCGTTTGACTCGAACCAGCGGCGGCACACGAGTTTTGCCAGCGTGGACGTGATCGCGGAGATTGAGGAGACTTCGAGCGAACTCGTAATTCCGCCGGGTGAATTTCAAGTGGACACGTTCCGTTCCGGCGGCAAGGGCGGACAGAATGTGAACAAGGTCGAGACGGCCGTGCGCATCACCCACGTGCCGACCGGGTTGATCGTGGCGTCGCAGAGCCAGCGGTCGCAGCATCAAAACCGCGCCACGGCGATGAAGCTGCTGCTCTCGCGCATCTACGCGCAGCGGGTGGACGCGCAGAAGCAGGAGATGGAGCGGTTTTACGGCGAGAAGGGGAGCGTCTCGTGGGGCAACCAGATTCGCACCTACGTTTTCCAGCCCTATCGCATGGTGAAAGATTTGCGGACCGGCGTCCAGACGAGCAATGTTCAGGGCGTGATGGACGGCGACCTCGATGATTTTGTAAATGGCTGGCTGCGCGCCGGCTGTCCGCTGAAGCGGATGCAG
>JAYUBJ010000515.1:0-4165 GCA_043740915.1 Verrucomicrobiota bacterium | reverse complement strand
TGTATGATTTCATTGTCGAACGCGTCGAACGCGCCCGCGTCCGCCGCACCCTCGAACGCTACGTCTCCAAGAACATCGTCCGGGAGTTGCTCGACAATCCGCAAACTTACTTCAACTCCCTCGTCGGCGTGCGCCGCCGCGTCACCGTGCTTTTTTCCGATGTGCGCAATTTTACCACCATGACTGAAAGCGCCAACGAGGAGCAACTCGTGCTGCAGCTCAATGAATATTTCACCGAAATGGTCCGGCACGTCTTCGACCACCACGGCACGCTCGACAAGTTCATCGGCGATGCCGTCATGGCTGTGTGGGGCAACATCGTTTCGCGCGGCACAGCCGTCGATGCGCAGGATGCCGTGGCGACCGCGCTCGAGATGAAGCGCAGCCTCGCCAAACTGAACGTGGGTTGGAAAGCCCGCGGCTGGCCGTCGCTGGCTTTCGGCATCGGCATCAACCACGGCGAAGTCATCGTTGGCAACCTGGGTTCCATTGAAAAAATGGAACTCTCCGTCATTGGCGACGCGATCAATCTGGGCTCCCGGCTCGAGGGCCTCACGAAGGAGTTTCATCTGGATTTGCTGATCGGCGAGACGGTCGCGCCGCTCGTGCGTGAGCGGTTCTTGTTGCGGGCCGTACACCTCGTGCAAGTCAAAGGCAAGACCAAGCCAATCGAGGTCTTCGAGGTCCTGGGCGAGCGCGGCACGCCGGAGGGCCGGGAGGAGCCGTGGCTTGCGGCCTATGGGAACGGCCTGCGACTCTATCGCGGGCGGGAGTTTGAAGAAGCCCGGCGCGCCTTCGAGGAATCGCTGCGGTTGAAGCCCGAGGACTACATCGCGTCGCTCTACCTCAAGGATTGCCGTGATTATCTGGAGCACCCGCCGGGGGAAGATTGGAACGGCGTCTTCGTGATGAAATCCAAATGAAGTATAATTGCGATGACGGGCTGCGGTGGGGGGTAATTGATGGTGAGTGAGGCAGGGAAGCATTCATCTGCGTTGGGGCAGCGGCGGTGGTTTAATCCGTGAATGATCGAGCTGTCCGGCCTGCCTCAATATAAGGCAACTGGTGACCAATGCCCAGAGCCACGAAAAACCAAACAGCCCGGCCCCGACCATGCCCAGCGAATAGTGATCCGGGTCAACCGGCACGACTGAACTACTGACATCAGTCAGTGCATAATAGCTGGCCATCAACTTCATAAACCAAACGATGCCGAGCACGAAACCGGTGACCGAGGCGAGCATCTGGAGGGTACCCGCGAGCAAGCGCCCGCCCACCAGGGAGCCGGCTCCCGGCATGGCCAGTTGATTGATCAGCACACAGGTGATGGCCTTTCCGAAGGTCAATCGTGCGTCCGGCAGGAGACTCTTCAACATTTTTAACATGGATCAATCTCGCGCCACCGCAATCGTGATTTAGCGAACATCGACGAAGCTAGGTCGTCATGCTGGTTTTGGCAACTCTTCGAGGCGGCGAAAGTATTCTGGACACCGGAAAAGGCCGGCTGCATAGTACCGAAGTGAGCCCTGACGAAACCCGGTGCTCCCTTATCCGCGGAGTGTCGAAGGCAAATTCCCGTCAGTACCGCCAATCGATGAACTCACGTTTCCTTCGTTCTTTTACGCGGATTGCGACCTTGATCCTCACCCTGTCCTTCACGGCTGGCGTGTTGACCGCGGCGGAACCCAAACCCGGCGGGCGCGTCACCACGGGCAAGCAGGGTAAGGCATCGCCCGCCAATTCCGCCGAGATCGACCTTTTACGCAACGCCTACGGGATGCTCGCCAAAGCCGACCACGATTACAAAGGGCATCGGCACAAGGCGATGGTCGAGATTGCCGAAGCTGCCAAGCTGCTGGGCGTCACCTTCCACGGCGACGGAAGGGCCGGGGAGCGGCAGTCACTTTCCGACGCCCAGCTCCGCAACGTGAAGGAAATGCTGCTAAAATCTCATGCCGGCCTTGATGGCAAACACCACAAGCAGGTGCGTTACCACATTGACAAAGCGATCAACGAGATCTCCATCGCGCTCTCGATAATTTGATCAAGAAAGTCGGCGCAGGTGAGCCGGCCACCCGCCACCCCGGCGTCATTTCGTTTCTCGATCCGGTGACCAGGCCATAAGATTACCGCAAATGACCGCTGACGGAAAGCAAGTTCCGGCCAGTGCTCCTCCCCGGAGTGCCAACAGCGACCTGTTGAAAGAAGTCCCGCTTTTCCATCTCCTCGACGCGATGGGTCGCCGCCATCGTGAAACCGTGGAGCGACTCCGCCATACCGCCACGCGCAACCTCAACGAGGAGTCCGAAGATAAACGCACTTTTGTCCAGAAATCCGCCGACGCCATTGCTGAATTCTCCGGTAGCATTCCGTTCCTGCTCATCCACGTCGCCGGCTTTGGGTTCTGGGTCGGGGTGAACTGGATCCCGATCTCCGGCTTCACTCCTTGCGATCCCTCTCCCTTCGGCTTTCTCACCCTGGCCTTCTCCCCCGAGGAGAAGGAGTAGTCGTGGGCCGCTTTCTGGTTGGCGGAAAACGATCCGCCATAACCCATCGCACAACATTCCAGATACGTGGCGAACGTTTCCCCCTCTCCTTGGGGGGCCGTAAGGGAAGACGCGGTGCCGCGCAATCTGCGCCTTCATGTTGCCGTGCATAATTCATTCGACTTTCCGCCTTTGCCATTCAACATTCGCGGCGCATGGACAAGTTGCTGTTGATTGATGACGAGGCGGACGTGCAATACTCTTTCCGCCGCATTTTTGATTCGCCCGAGGTCGAGCTCACCACGGCGTCAAGCGGCGAGGAGGGGTTGAAACTCGTCCCCAAGCTCAAGCCCGATCTCGTCATCATGGATGTCCGCATGGGCGGCATCACGGGACTGGAAACGCTGCGCCGGCTGCGGCAGACGGACGCAAAACTGCCGGTGATCATGATGACCGCGTACGGCACCACGCAAACGGCCATCGAGGCGATGAAGCTGGGCGCTTATGATTACATGCTCAAGCCGTTTGATGTGCCCAAGCTCAAGCAACTCGTCGCCGCCGCCCTTGCGGCCGCGCGGGCGATGAAGCAGGTCGTTTCCTACCAGCCGCTGCTCGAATCGGAGGATTACGACCAGGGCATCGTGGGCCGCAGCGAGCCGATGCAGAATGTTTTCAAGATGATCGGGCAACTCGCCGCCTCCGACGCCACGGCCCTCATCACCGGCGAAAGCGGCACGGGCAAGGAACTCGTCGCCCGCGCCATCTACCACCACAGCCAGCGCAGCGCGCAAGCGTTTCTCGCGATCAACTGCGCCGCCATTCCGGAGAATCTGCTCGAGAGTGAATTGTTCGGACATGAAAAGGGCGCGTTCACCGGCGCGGGCACCCAGCGCATCGGCAAATTCGAGCAGTGCAACCACGGCACCATTTTCCTGGATGAAATCGGGGACATGACGCCGGCAACGCAGACGAAGATTTTGCGCGTGCTGCAATCCGGCGCGTTCGAACGCGTCGGTGGCAACCAACCCGTCCAGGTGGACGTCCGCATCATCGCCGCGACCAACAAGCCGCTGGAGCAGGCCGTGGCGGCGCGCGAGTTCCGCGAGGATTTGTTTTACCGGCTCAACGTGGTGCGGATTCAGATGCCGCCGTTGCGCGAGCGGCGCGACGACATCCGGCTGCTCGTGAATTATTTTCTGAAGAAGTTCTCGCAAAGTCGGAAGCAGGCGCCCAAGGCCCTCGCGCCGGACGCCCTCGCCGCCCTCGAGCGGCATCAGTGGCCGGGGAATGTGCGCGAGTTGGAGAACATGGTGCAGCGCGCACTCGTGATGGCCAAGGGTGACGCGATTCTTGTGGGTGATCTGCCGCCGGAAATCGCCCTGCCCGGAGCGGCGGGCACGGTCGCACATTCCGCTCCTGTCGCGCTTGCCGCAGAATCCGGCGAGCCGGATGTGGCCGCGCTTGCGCGCCGGGTGTTCGCCTGGGCGCGGGGCAATCGTTCGTTGAAAGTCATTCCGGCGGTGGAACGGGAGTTGATTATCCAGGCGCTTTCGGAGACGCAGGGCAATCAAGTGCAGGCGGCAAAACTGCTGGGCATCACGCGCGCCACGTTGCGCAAACGGGTGGAGAAGTTCCAAATCACACGCGCGTTGGAGATCAAATAAGACGCGTTGTCGTGC
>JAYUBJ010000514.1:0-4171 GCA_043740915.1 Verrucomicrobiota bacterium | reverse complement strand
TGCCAAATCGAGTAATGCGAATGCCCCTGTCGTTCCGCTGGCGCAGCGGCTGCGTGACGCTGCGGAATTGCTCGAGGCCATTGCCGGCAACCGGGCGTTGTTGGCCGGGATGCCGGACGAAGAACGACTGCGGTTGCTCCAGGCGGCGGGACAGGTTTCGCGTCCGGATGCCATGGCCCGGCGGCGGCTGGTCAAAGCGACCCAGCGCGAACGCAAGGCCACCAAGCGGCAACGCGCCGAGAACGTGCTCGCGGAAACCGGCATCCGCAAACTGCGCCGCGCGTCCGTCTTCACCACACCGAATGTATTTCCTCCCGTCGGCTTCGAACAAAAGGAAGTCACCGATGATCCCGAATTTCGCGAGACGGTAGAGAAACAGAATTGTTACATCTGCAAGCAGGATTATTCCACGATCCACCATTTCTACGATCAACTTTGTCCGCCGTGCGCAGAGCTTAATTTCCGCAAGCGCAGCGAGTCGGCGGATCTGCGCGGGCGCGTTGCGTTGCTCACGGGTGGCCGCGTGAAGATCGGGTACCAGGCGGGCATCAAGCTGCTGCGGGCGGGCGCGCAACTCATCGTCACCACGCGTTTTCCGCGTGACTCGGCGGCGCGCTATGCGCAGGAGCCGGATTTTGCGGAGTGGGGAAACCGGTTGGAGATCTTCGGACTCGATTTGCGTCATACGCCGAGCGTGGAGGCGTTTTGCCGGCATTTGCTGAAGACCCGCGAGCGGCTGGATTTCATCATCAATAACGCGTGCCAAACGGTGCGTCGTCCGCCGGATTTTTATCAGCACATGCTGGCGGGGGAGACGGCGTCGGTGGAGGCGTTGCCGGAGTCGGCGCGCAAACTGTTGGGCGCATATGAGGGTTTGCGGGGATATCATATGCTCCCGGAAGGGGAGGTTGTCCGGAGCGCCGATCTCCTGATCGGCTCGATGAAAAAACCAGAACGAGCCGATCGGGAGATCGGCGCTCCGTTGCTTTCCCAAGTCGCGGGATTGACGCGCGCGGCGGAGTTGTCGCAGGTGCCGTTGTTGCCGGAGGAACTCGCCGTGCAAAAGGATTTATTTCCCGAAGGCCGGCTCGATCAGGATTTGCAGCAGGTGGATTTGCGTGAGCGCAATTCGTGGCGGCTGATGCTCGCGGAGGTGCCGTCGGTCGAGTTGCTGGAGGTGCAGCTCGTGAACGCCATCGCGCCGTTTATTTTGAATGCGCGCTTGAAGCCGTTGATGTTGCGGACGCCGGAGCGCGACAAACACATCGTGAATGTTTCCGCGGTGGAGGGGCAGTTTTATCGGAAGTTCAAGACCACGCGGCATCCACACACGAACATGGCGAAGGCGGCGCTCAACATGATGACGCGCACCTCGGCAGCGGATTATCAGGCGGACGGAATTCACATGAACAGCGTGGACACGGGCTGGGTGACGGACGAAGACCCGGTGCAGATCGCGGCGCGCAAGGTGGAGGAGCATCGGTTTCATCCGCCGCTGGACATTGTTGACGGCGCGGCGCGGATTGTGGACCCGATCATTGCCGGGTTCAACACGGGGGAGCCTGTGTGGGGAAAGTTTCTGAAGGATTACCTGCCGACAGATTGGTAGTGGGGCTAGTCATCTGCAAGTTCTCTCCCTCCCGGTGGGGTGAGACTCCATCGAACCCTATTTCGAGCGCAGTGAGGCGAGCCGAGCGAGCTTTTCCCTCGTTCAGCCACGTTTCCCGGAGATGCTCGCTCCGCTCGCGCCTTCTGCGTCGGCAGTCAGGGCTCGACAGAGTCTTGCCCCACCGCGGGCGGGGGTAGGGAGAACGTTCGGAATCTTGGATCGCGTGAAAGAAATTGAGATGCGCCCCAGGCGCATCCCTACCAACAACCCGGTTGACAAGGGCCGGGCCGGGCGGGAGGTTTCACGCCACAACCCAATGCTCATCGATTTGCCATTCTGCTGTCGTTCGCAATATTTTAGGGACACCATCAGTGTTTTGATTAGCGCATGAAAAGACTCGTCATCGTTCTAGGTTGCCTTTGCGTTCTGGCCGTGGTGGCAGTCAAGGTTTTTGACCAAAGATCAAAAGCCCAGGACCGCAGTTGTATTGCCAACCTGAAACAGATTGATGGAGCGACGTGCAGTTTTCTAATTGAGTCTAAGAAAGGGGCTGACTATTCACCATCGTAGGGTGAGATGTATGGACCGACCCTTTACATTAGAGTTGAGCCACAATGTCCGAAGGGCGGGGTTTACACTTTGGGAAGCGAATCAAAACCACCTACCTGTTCCTATCCAGGACACCAGATCAGAATAAATCCGGTCGTTTGGAAAGAATACGACGGGAGTGGAAGGAGATACCTTGATAATTAACGTCGAGGATTACTTGGAAGTTGTCCGCCGACGGTCAGCAACTGGATGTGCGCTTCGTCATCAACGAGGGGATTCCGAAGTGATCACCAAAAAGTGGCACCGAAACTCTTCAGCCAAGAACCCTCCCTGGTCATACCCATTCCTGCTACACTCATGAAAAGCCACGCATTTCCGACAAAATGTTTTAGCCGGAAATGGGATTAGCATGTGCATGATAGAAAACCTCGGAAGAATCTGGTTTCGCAACGCTGGGACCGGCCTGCTGTGCGCACTGGCGGCTTCCGCACTGGGCGGGTCCGGTGATGTGACCGCGGCGAACCGTTTGTGGCTGGAGAAACAGACCCAACGGATTGGTTCGGGCGTGGTGGTTGATGGGCGGGTTTACATTGTAAACGCCGGACCGGGGACCGCGCAATGTATGGAATTGGAGACCGGGAAAGTGCGGTGGAGCGAACGGCTCGAAGGTGGCGAAAGTTGGGGGTCGGTGGTGTTCGCCGCAGGGCGTCTATACGTGACGAGCCGGAAAGGCGTCACCACCGTGTTTCGGGCGGACCCGGACAAGCTCGAGGTTTTGGCGATGAACGATTTGGGGGAGGCGAGTGATGCGACGCCGTCGATTTCCGATGGTCAGATTTTTCTGCGGACTAACGGGCATCTTTTCTGTATCGCGGATAAATGAGCGTTGGGAAAAGGAAGGACGGTTCGGCTTACTTTGTCGCCTTGGTTCCGGCGTCCTTCTCAGCGTCCGCGGCGAGCTTTTCGACTTCCGCGTCGAGCACCTTATCGCCGGGCGAGCCTTCCCAGCGCTGGCGGATCACCCCCTTGTGATCGATGAGGACGAGCGTTGGCCAGGCACGCACACCCCAGGCCCGGGCGATCGGCCCGCTGGTGTCGCCGCCATCCCACCAGGAGGGCCAGGTGAGTTCATTCTTTTTGACGGCGTCCTTGGCTTTCGATTTCTCATCGCTATTCACGCCGAGAAGAATAAACGGTTTGCCCTCCATTTTTTTCACGAGCGACCGCTCGTGGGCGTACATCGCCCGGCAGGGTGGTCACCAATCGCCCCAGAAATCCACGAGCACGACCTTGCCTTGGTGATCCGAAAGTTTGAGCGCATTGCCGCTGAGGTCCTGGCCGGAAATTTCCGGCGCGGTTTTGCCAACCGACGGACCGGCGGGATCCGCCGCCGCAACCAGACCGGCGAGGGAGAGCGTCACGGCAAGAACGCCGAGGCGCAGTTGGTGGAATGGGGTTCTCATATTATGGACACTAGCAGATCGACGTCCGTTTGGCAAAAAGAATCAGGGCAGCGAACGCACTGCGAGGTTGTGTCCAAAATTGAACGGGGCGCGGCTTGGTCGGAGATGCGTGACGTAGAGGGCGGGCCAACCGGAAGGGGGGTGAAAGATTCGAGTCGCGGGAAATCTTCGAGGCCAACGTCGGGCGCGTGCGTTTGTGCCGCCGGGCGAGACGCCGCGGCTCTACGGCAGGAAGGGAAGCCCGCCGCTACGTCCGCGGCGTGCGTCACGGAGGTGTGCCGGATTTCGTGCGATGATTTATTTCTGTCATCACTGCGTGATGCGGGGCGGCGGGCTGGTTCACCGGGGGTGTCGTCGTGTGGGGCACTCCTCAACCCCCGGTTAATGGCTGGCAACCCGCTGGGTTGCATCGAAAGGGTGCCGCGACGATTCGATTCCGAGGACAACTTTGAGGATCATCATGGGCATCCCAGGGCGCGACTGGTACGTCTATTGAAAGAGTGGGAGCCGAGAAGATTTGAGACTCGTCACCTCGTCTCCTACAAAGAAA